>CAYZLP010000467.1:0-1940 GCA_964478635.1 uncultured Caldilineaceae bacterium | reverse complement strand
GCCAAGAATGACCAGGTCTCGCCCACAATCAGTCCGGTCAAACGCCCCGCCTCGCGCATCTCGCCAATCTCAGCGTCGTCCTTCGTCGCCCGGGCCGTCATAAAGATGGTGTCCGGCCCATATTCCCCGACGATCTCCGTGTTGTCCAATAGAGTCTGCAGCCGGCTTAACAGTGCGTACGCGCCGCCGGCATCCTGCATGCCGTAGACGCCGACGCGGCCCTGCAGATCGTGGTCCGCGATCACCTGGGCCAGATAATCGGCCGTGGCGGCAAGTTCGTCTCCGCCGTTCTTCTGGAGCAGCGTATAGGGGTTGTACGCCACGTCTCGGTCGATTAAGGCCAGGCCGGTTGCGCGCGCGTTGTCACGCTCCATGCCGCCATGAATGAGGGTCATGTCACCGCCGCGGCGCTGAAATACGACGGCCCGTTCCAGGTGCACGCCACCGGTCAGATAGTTGAGCACCTGATTGCCGCTAGAATTTCCAATCACCAGGAATGCATCCAACTGACGATCCGCCATCAATCCGTTCAGATCGGACTTCATCCACAGTCTCGCTTTCGTTGCAATCAATTGATTTTCACAGTTGGTTTTCGAGCAACAATCCAATCAGTAGGGCGGCTGGTTCCGGGACCGGCGCTCTGGCTTGCCAAAACTTCCCAATCCCAACCGGTTACGATCTTGCGCAGTCGACCAGGCTCAAGGAGAAAATCTTCGTTGGAATCAGGCCGATCGGCAAGCCGGTAGCGATTGAAGGTCTCGTAAACGAGCAGGCCGCCAGGTCGGACGGCCGCGCCCAGCGCAGGCAACAGCGCCGGATCCCAATAGAAGAAACAGGTGACCAGATCGAAAGCATCGGCTGCTGGTCGCCAGTCGGTCAGGTCTACATGCCGTAGGTCGACCAGGTGATCCATCCCGTCTGCGGCCAGCCCATCCGCAGCCAACTGGAGCGCAACCTCGCTAATATCTACGCCCGTCACCGACCAGCCGCGCCGGGCCAGCCAGCGCACCGTTCCGCCCGCGCCGCAGGCCACATCGAGGGCCGCGGGAGCAGTCCCCGCAAGCCGATAGTGAGCCGCTACTTCGTCGACCCGTGCGGCAAAGCGAGCCAGCCGATGGTCGGCCCGTGCGGCGCGCGGCCCCCGTCCCTGGCGATAACGTTCATTCCAATGTGTCCGATCATCTGTGCACATAACGCAAGCGTAACACCCTCGGGGAGTGGCGTCAATTTGATGGAAAGTACGCCAGCACTTCCCATTTTGAGCCAAATCGACCGCAGATCTGGCAGATTGGGGCGAATCCCGACTGATTTTTGGCATGACTGCCAATTGATTTCGTGGAACATGGCCCATTGTCGTGCTCCCAACATACTCCGGCACCGGGGGTGTTTATACTACTCCCGGATATTGTGCGAAATTTCTCAAACGGGGACTTTGTCATGACTGCTGAATTGCTGGAATCGACCATTTCCGAAGAGCCCAAGCCAATGGTGACTCGCTTAGATGACTTGACTTCGGGCTCGCCCCTGATCCGGCTGGAGAGACTCAGCAAGTCTTACATGGAAGCCGGTCAGGCGCGCCTGGTGCTGGATGAACTCTCCAGTGATTTCCGGACGGGTGAGTTTGTTTGTCTTTTGGGCAAGTCAGGCAGCGGCAAGAGTACGCTGCTCAATCTCATCTCCGGCATCGACGCCCCGACGCACGGCGATGTTTTCATTCGTGAAGGCGATCACGAAGTGCCAATTGCGCGCCTGAGCGAGCAGGAACGGACGCTCTTTCGCCGGCGTAATATCGGTATCGTCTTTCAGTTCTTCAACTTGATACCTACCTTGACCGTATTGGAAAATGTGACGCTGCCGCTAGAACTGGCCGGAAGGCGCCAAGGCATCAAGGAGCACGCGGCCGAGTTGCTCACCCGGGTCGGTTTGGGGGATCGCCTTGC
>CAYZLP010000466.1:0-4666 GCA_964478635.1 uncultured Caldilineaceae bacterium | reverse complement strand
CTGGGAAGCGCTATGGGGCGGCACCGCGGTGCCGATGGCGAGCAATGCCGGATGCCGGCGGTCAGGCGGCAAGTGGGTCATGGACGTGAATCTCCTTGGCAAGGACAACGATAATGGCGGTGACAGCCCGGCTGGCTTCTAATCCCGAGAAAGGCCGACCTGGAAGTGTAGCGTGCCACAGGGGACGCGTTCATACCGTGAGTTCGCTCCATTTCTCTGCGTGTCGTTCCTCGTTCCGCCAATCAGGCAGCGCGAAACCTTGCGTGACGGCGTCCAGCGTTACAGCAGCGCCCGGACGGAACTGGTATGCTGCCGGTTATTGCAGCAGCAGATGGAGCTCAGTATGTCTACACGCGAGTCAAATCAGCCGACGCCAGATGCGGAACCGAGCCGGTCTGAAGGCATCTCCGAAGGCATCAATGTCCCTAATCTCTTTATCCATCTGCGCCTCCATTTTCAGCTGCTCCTGGCCCCGATCTTTCTTTGGGGTTTTTATCTTGCCGGAGGGACGTTCTCACTCGATTTCTGGCTGGCTTTCACGGCGTTTCACGTCTTTTTGTACGGTGGGACGACGGCCTTCAATTCTTACTATGACCGGGATGAGGGACCCGTTGGCGGTCTGGAGAATCCCCCACCGGTGGATGCCATGCTCCTCCCCTTTTCGCTGATCATGCAGGCCATCGGCGCAGTGCTTGCGGCCTTCGTCAACGGCCCGGTCTTCGTCGTCTATCTCCTGATATTTGCCATGGGCATCGCCTATTCACAGCCGCGCATCCGCCTGAAGGCCCGCCCGTTCGGCGGCCTGCTCACGGTGGCGATCGGTCAGGGCCTGCTGGCAGCCCTGGCGGGTTGGTTCACGGCCCAGCCGGCCCTGGCAAGCATCACTACCCTGGGCTGGATCGGGATCGTTGGGATCACGTTGATAACGACCGGCTTCTACCCGATCACCCAGATTTACCAGATCGATGAGGATTTGGCCCGGGGCGATCTGACATTTGCCGCCTGGGCGGGGCCAGCGGGCGCGTTCGCCTTCGCAATTGTCCTCCAGGCCATCGCCCTGCCCATGCTCTTCTGGGTACTGCTCCAGGTTGTGGGACTGTGGCAGGCGCTCCTGGTCACGCTCTTTTATGTCGGTCTGCTGCTGTCAATTCTTCAATGGACGCGGACGTACGACCCGGCTGCCGTGGTGGCCAACTTCCGGCGCGTGATGCGAACCTATCAGGCGACTTCTCTCGGATTTCTGCTGTTTCTGGCCCTGCATTTGGCGTACCGTTCCTATTGAGGATTCTTCGCCCGATTCCGGCCTGCCTTGAATGTCGTGATTTGACCTATCTTGTCACGGACTCAAATCGGCGGCCGGCAGGGGAGGACATTGTTTTTTCGCGCTTTACAAATTGTCCATTCATGGATACTCTTAAGATGGCCTAATAATCTTCGCGCCAGACCACTGGAGGAGTTCGGCATGAATCGCAAACTGTTGGCCTTCATCGCACTTGTCTGCACATCGGCGATCTTTTTTGCATTTACCCAGTCCATTGCCGTTGCGGCGCCCCGCACGCAAGAGAGCGAACCGACCGCAGGAGCAACCGCGGTGACGTCACCCACAGTGACCCTATCGCCCACAATCCGCGTCCGGATTCAACAGCGCATCCCCTTCACCGTCACCCTGCCCGAACAGGTCTCTGCTGCGGAACCGATCACGGGCACGCCGGCGGTTACCGATACCGCGGGAATCACGGAGAGCGTCGCCCAAACGCCGACGGCCGTCCTGACCGAAACCGGAACGGTAGACGCAGGCCGGATTATCACCTACCTGCTCGACCTGGAACTTGATTTCCTGGTCAGCGAAACCATGACGATGACGGTTCCGGCAACTCTGACCATCATGCAGGCCGACGGCATAACCGGCACGGTTACGGGCACGCTGCCGGTCTCGGTGGAGTACGGCGTTTCGCCCACGGCCATGGTCACGGTGACGGCCCTTGCCCTCACACCGGCGGTTACGGAAACGGATGGGTTGACGACTGCGGTGGAGATCACGGCCCCGGCTGAGGTTACCGAGACCACCCCACTCACCGCGCCGACACCCGTCACACCGACCGCCGATGTCACGGCCACCACCCCGGTCACCACACCGGAAGCCGACGTCGACGCGCCTATCACCGGGACGACAGCGCCGACGGCGCCCGGAACCGGCGCCATCCAGGCGACCACGGTTACAACGGCCAACGTCCGCACGGGACCCGGCACCGACTTCGATATTGCCGACACGCTTTCACCCGGCACTCCGGTCGAAATTGCGGCCGTGAGCGAAGACGGCGCCTGGTACTTGCTGAGCAGCGCCGCCTGGATCTTCAATACGCTCGTGCAGGATGTGCCGGACGATATCCCCGTGGCCACGGCCGAATTGATCGAGCAGGTCACCCAGGAGGCGGCGGCCGCGCAGCCGACACCGGAGCCCGAACCGGCGGCAACGCCTGAACCACCCGCCGAAGAGGCGCCGGCAGCTGAAACGCCGGCCACTGGGACCCCGGCAAGTGCAGCGCCGACCGTCACGGTCGATGCCAATTTGCGTTCCGGCCCGGGCACCGATTTCGAAGTCATCGGCGGCACGATCACGGGCCAGGCGATCAACATCATCGGGCAGAATGCAGCGGGCGACTGGTACCTGCTCGACAACGGCGGCTGGGTTTTTGCCGATCTGGTTGCGAATCCTCCGGCGAACATTCCCGTCGTGCCCGACGATGCTACGCCTGCATCGCTGGGCGCGGCGCCTGCCCAGGCCCCAGCGCCGGCCGCGGCCGGTTCGCTGCTGCCCACGCCGACGCCGGCGGCTCCCCAGGGCGAGCAGACGGCAGCCACAACGGGCACCAGCATTGACCTGGGTCTGGAAGAAACGCTCTACATTGACGAGATCAACAATATCGTCGGTCGCTATAACACGACCGCTGCGACCGTCGAGCGGCTCGTAACCGGGGCTGCAGCGGACGGCGCCCTCCTGCAAGACGGCGCCTGGCAGGGCCAGATCAACACGGCGATTCAGGTTCTCCAGCGCACGGGCGAAGAGATTCGCAACGTGGATCCTCCGCCCCTCTTTGCTGCGCCCCATATCGACTTCGTCAGCGCAGCCGGCTCCTTTGACCAGGCGGCGGAACTCTTTGCCGACGGCCTGGCAACGGGCGACCTGGTGACCATGCAGCAGGGCGTCGCGGAATTCGCCGTCGGCCAGAGCTTGCTGACCCGCGGCCAGGAGCAACTCGCCCAGACGACCCAGTAAACGCAGCATCAAACACAGCCCCGGGAACGCCGAGCCCCAGCCGGGAACGCCGAGCCCCAGCCGGGAACGCCGAGCCCCAGCTCGGCCAGAATACATTCAACAAAGAAGCGGAGAGCGTCGCCCTTGAGCGTCACACTCTCCGCTTCTTCATGTTTCGTTGACTTTTTCGGTCACGATGACCGCTTCATGAAGCGATCGTACATGACCAGCGTGCCGGCCTGGGCAACGTTGTAGCTGGCCTTGCGGACCGCCGGAATCGACACGACATCATAGCAGCGGTCAAGAATCGTGGCCGGCAACCCGCTATCCTCCGCGCCCAGCAAATAGACCGCCCGGGCGGGATGCTCGAACTCGGGCAAAGGAGCGCCGCCCAGATCTACACCGATCAAACGTGTTCCATACGCCATAGCCGCAAACATCTCGTCAAAAGTCGCATAGCGAAAGAGCGGAATTTGCTGCCAGGTGGCAAAGACATCGCTGCTCTCGGGCTTGTACCGCGGCCCGACGGTGAAAACATAGGCAGCACCCAACTGATAGGCGCCCCGCCATAAAACGCCCACATTGGGTCCAGTCTTCACTTGATAGATGCCGATGCCGAAATGTTCCATCTATTCCGCCGGTGAAAGGTACTCGCCCGCAATCACGCTCCGGCCGCTGCCCGGGGGCTGCCAGGCGACCGACAGGTTGTCTTTCTGGTCCGCCTGTTTGTGCAGCACCTCGATGTAGTAGGTCTGCCCGGCCCGTAGCGTGACGGGCGGCGAGGCCTGCTCCGGATATTTATCGAATTCGCGCGAGGGCGTCCAGTCGGGCACGCCGGCAATCAACTGTTTGTTCGCCGGATTCGCGCTGGTGCTGAGCCAGAGCTGGCTCTGATCATCGCTCGCAATCCAGAAACGGTATTGGCCGGTCACCGGCGGATGAATGTAGCCCCGAATGCGCTGGCCGTAATCCCGGTCTCCCCGGGGGCTCTCCAGCGCGGGCAGGAGTTCCGTCGTATCGGGATTGTCCGGGTATGCAGCAAGGCCGGTCAGATCGCCCAGCGTCTTGCCGCCGATACCGGTCCAGACCTCGCGCAAAATCTGGCCCGTGCCGTCACCGGAGGGCAGGGGACCGGCAGGCACGGCTGCGGCGCCCGCTTCACTTCCCTCGTCCGCATCGACATCATCCTCGACTGCGGCAGGGGCGGCTGCGGCGGCCGAGGCGCTGTAGCGCAGACGATAGATCGCGCCCCGCGCAAGTGAGAGCAGCAGCAGGTCGCCGCCCGGTCCCGGCATAATCTGGACAATGGCGGGGACGGCCCCGCCAAAATCATTGATCCGCGCCGTGCCGTTGCCGGCAAAGCTGCGATATTGGAGGGCGCCGACGTTGAAATCGTGGAAGAAGGACCCG
>CAYZLP010000465.1:0-4677 GCA_964478635.1 uncultured Caldilineaceae bacterium | reverse complement strand
ATCAGATCCAGCGCATTTTCGACGGAGGCGGCCGACAGAATCTCATATCCAGCCTGGTCCAACTTGAGGACGACCATCTCGCGGATCAGCGGATCGTCATCGATTATGAGGATCGATTCTGCGTTGGGGGTCACCAACTCGGGCAGAAATTCGTCCTGTGGATTGTAATGCGTCATAAGAGTTTTATTAGCCAGTCCAATCTGTCACGGGATGGTAATGTCTCGGCTACGATTGATTGATCCCTGGACCGCCTATCCGGTTCCACCTGTTGCGGGCATAGCCAGGCGCTGATCGGCCAGCTCGCCCAACACTTCAAATTCGCGGCCGAATTCTTCTATGATGATCTCCGGATCGTCCACCAGCTTTTCGTCTACGACAATGCCGAGTGCGACCTCACCGTTATAAGAGATGATGCTCAGGCCCAAACCGATGTCCCCGGACTGGGGAACCCAGAACATGATGCGCCTGAGCGGTACGCCGGCAAAATAGAGCGTCTGCTGGGGTCCGGGTACATTGGTCAGCACGGCTGAGGCTTTGCTGGCGAAGAGATCCGTGGCGCGCGTGGCAAGATCGCCCGGAATGATCCCCAGTGCATTCAGCAACTGATAGGCGACAATGGCCTCCGGCGAAGACTTGAGAATGTCCATGCGACGCTTGACCTCGTACAGCCGCTGCTGCGGATCCGCCATAGAGACGGGCAACGAGAGATAGACCAAACCGAATTGATTGCCCAGTTCGATGGCCCGGTCCAAGGGGCGCAGGTTCACCGGCACCATGGCCCGCAGGTCACCGGCATCGGGGTCGTCGTCGCGCAGGAGCATGTACTTCCGCAGGGCGCCCGTCAGCGCGGCGATCAGTACATCGTTGACCGTACCGCCCAGCGTCTTGCCGATGCGCTTGACTTCATCCAGGCTCACGGGCTCGGACCAGATGACTCGCTTGGATGTGCCCAACTCACCTTGGAAGACAGAGGGGCGATCGGTCGGGATGACCAACAGACGGGTCAGGACGGCGGCGCTGGCGGCCGAAATGATGCCGGCTGCCTTGGCCGTTTCGATGGCCCGGGCAGGATCCTCAATCGTCTGACGGGTTTCGCGCAGCATGAGGCTACCCAATTTGGTCGCGCCGCCAATCGTCGAGCGCGTGACATCGACCAGCGGTTTGACCGGCCCCAACAGGCTCCGCTTGCTGCCGGCCGGCGGCACGGACGCGGGCGCCGGCGCCGGTTCCTTCAGATCGCCTTCGGGTGATGTGTCGGTCAGGGAGAGCATGACGCGGATCAGGGCAATGCCGTCGGCAATACAGTGGTGGAAACGCGCGAAGACCGCGCATCCCTCACCGTAGCCCTCGATCAGGTAAATCCGCCACAGCGGCTTGTACCGATCGAAGTCGGCGCTCATCAGGTCGCTGACGAGCGACTGCAGCGTCGCGGTGTTGCCCGGCGCGGGCAGGGCGACGCGGCGTACATGAGCCCGAATATCGAAGTATGGATCATCTTCCCAGTAGTAGCGTCCTGAACCCCGGGGGCGCTCGACAATGCGTTGGCCAAAGCGCGGGTGCTGGCCGACGAGCCGCTCCTCAAAGACGGTGCGAAAGCGATGGTAGTCGATCAACTCGTCAAAAATCATGACGCCGTTGATGATCATTAGATTGGTTTCACTGTCCATGCCGAGCCAGGCGCGATCGACGCTCCCCATTGGCTCACTGTTCCGCGTATCCGTCATTGTTGGGCCTGCTTCAAGAGAGTTTTGCTGTTCTAAAATTGTAGAGAAAGTATAATGCAACTGATACCGAATGCCAACACCCTGTCGCCCTGACCCAAAGCGCTTGCGCGGAACGACATTCGTCTTGGTTCCAGCCTGCGAGAATTGCATCCTCTACCCCTCCGGCATATAATGCGGCGGATCGGCGATGAATGAAGATGCGGTCCGCAAGCCCGCTTGCGTCTGTCAGCTCGGCAAACGTGGAGCGGGCCGCCGCCGGGAGTTATGGCCGCAACACAATGAACTTGTAGCGAGATGGGTCTTGTGGCCCAATTCTTCCCCTGTCGGCTTCGGCCGGCGCCATCAGCACTTGTTGGGAGTGCCCATTATGTTGAAAACGCACAACTGTGGCGAACTGACGGCCGAGCAAGTCGGCGAACAGGTGACGCTGGCGGGATGGGTCAATCGACGCCGGGATCACGGCGGTCTGATCTTTATCGATCTGCGCGACCGCTGGGGCGTCACCCAGGTGACCATTGACTCAGAAACTTCACCGGAAGCCCACGCCATTGCCAACCAGGTCCGCAGCGAATATGTGATTCGGGTGCACGGGGCCGTGCGCCCCCGGCCCGAAGGTTTTGAAAATCCGAATCTGGCCACGGGCGCCATCGAAGTGATCGTCGACGAGGTAGAGATTTTGAATCCGGCCAAGACGCCGCCCTTTTATCTTGACGGGCGGGATGCCGACAGCGTGGATGAAGCCCTGCGCCTGAAGTATCGCTACTTGGACCTGCGCCGGTCGCGCATGATGAACAATCTGATCTTGCGCCACACCATGGTGCGCGCCATCCGGGAGTTTCTCTCCGCCCGCCAATTCTTGGAGATCGAGACGCCCATTCTCCTGAAGAGTACGCCTGAAGGTGCGCGCGACTTCATTGTGCCCAGCCGCATGCACGCCCACAAATTTTATGCCCTGCCCCAGAGTCCTCAACAACTCAAGCAGTTGCTCATGGTGGCCGGGATAGAGCGCTACTTCCAGATTGCCCGCTGCTTCCGCGATGAGGATCTGCGCGCCGACCGCCAGCCGGAGTTTACCCAGCTCGATCTGGAAATGAGTTTTGTTGATGCGCCTGACGTGCGCGCGATCATCGAGGAGATGCTGGTGGAGCTCTCGGCCGAACTGACTGACAAGCAGATCCAGCAGACTCCTTTCCCCGTGATCAGCTATGCCGAAGCCATGGACAAGTACGGCATCGATCGGCCGGACCTGCGCTTCGGCCAGACGCTCTTTGATCTCAGCGAAATCGTCGCGAACAGCGAATTCGGGGTCTTCCGCGGTGCCGTGGCCGACGGCGGGCAGGTCAAGGGTGTCGTCTACCCCGGAGGCGCCGACTTGACCCGGCGCGAGATCGACGAGTTGACCGACTTCGTGAGGCATTACGGCGCCAAAGGACTGGCCTGGATCGGTGTGACGGGCGCGCCGGATGAAAATGGGGTGTACGCCGCGGATGCCCTGCGCAGCCAGATCACCAAGTTCCTCGCACCCGAGGAGGTTAGCGCCATTGTCGCGGCCGCGGCCGCGCAGCCGGGTGATCTGATTCTGGTGGTCGCGGATCAGCCGGCCGTCGTTGCGCAGAGCTTGAGCAATCTCCGCCTGGAGATCGGCCGGCGCGCAGGTCTGGTCGATCCGAACCTGTTGGCCTATTGCTGGGTAGTCGACTTCCCGCTGCTGGAATATAACGGCGACGAGGGGCGCTGGCAGGCTGTCCATCATCCCTTTACGAGCGCCCGCGACGAGGACTGGGACTACCTGGAATCCGATCCCGGCCGGGTGCTGGCCAAGGCCTATGACGTCGTCCTCAACGGCTGGGAGATCGGCGGCGGCAGCATCCGGATCCACCGTTCCGACCTGCAGGACCGCATGTTCAAGGCGCTGGGCTTGACGCCCGAAGAAACCTCGGCCCAGTTCGGTCACCTGCTGGAAGCCTTCCAGTACGGCGCACCGCCTCATGGCGGAATCGCGTTAGGCATCGACCGGATGGCGGCCCTGTTTGCCGAGACAAGCAGCATCCGCGACGTGATTGCGTTCCCCAAGACCGCAGCGGGCACCGACCTGATGGTGGATGCCCCGAGTCCCGTCACCGATGCACAGCTACAGGAGCTCCACATCGACGTGCGTCCGCTCAAGCGCAAAGCGTGAGCCGACATCAACAATTCGTTACGCGCAAGGCGAATAGGCGTGACAAGGCGGGTGCATTCTGATCACGGCCAGAATCCGTATCAATCCGCCGCATCAGGTTTGTTCCGCGGTCTATTTGCGATGAATTGCGGCTTGCTGGGGAGTTGTGAAGTCGACTTGTCCGAAATAGGTCGTTATGCTATCATAAAAATGACTCTACAGGTGTCGTGATCGGATAGCATACGGGGCGAGCCAACACCTCACATTCGGGCGATCGGTGAAGTGACGTGAATGTGATAGCCTGTTTCGGCAGGCAAGACGGAAGCGTCCAACTGATGCCCATCCTGCGATAGCAGGTTCGCACCCACTGTCCACACGCTCCTGTGGAGTCTTGGTCTTTTTCGATCCACCGCCCGCCGTTTGCGGGCGGTTCTTTTATTGGGCGCATCATGACTCGGCCTGCCCTGAAAATGGACCGCGGATGACGCTGGTCACAACCGACTCTCCCGGATTTTTATCTCCCGTGGCACACTAGCGGCGCATGTTGACTTCCGGGAAGTGATTCGCCTCGACGTGAATTGCACTCGTTATGTCTACTCTTTTGACGCCATGCGTTATCGTGTGTTAGACTTGCGCTGTTTCTTCGATCTAGCTGTCACATACCCGGACTGCAGCGTTTCGTCGCGCGCCAACTTTGCGCAATGCTGAATCTCTGTTCCGGAAGTCGATTAGGGGAGTTGTTCGTGCCGATTATTCGCACTCGCGTTGCCGATGATACGTGGGTCTTCACCAGCA
>CAYZLP010000464.1:0-4682 GCA_964478635.1 uncultured Caldilineaceae bacterium | reverse complement strand
CCGATGACCTTCTTGACGCCGACCTGCGCTGGCGCGAGCCCGTAGCGGCCTGACGCCATCCCGAGACATCGAGAACGCTCAGTCGAACGATTTGGCGGATTCCCGCCGATCGATCTGGATGAAAATCCGCGTAGATTCGGCAAATCGTTCGACTGAGCGTTCGACTGAGCTCACGCCGAAGTCTCACGCCGAAATCTCACGTCGAAGTCCGCCTAATCCGCGTTCTGTTTGGCCAGGCAGTATTTTGAAGGTTAATGAAATAATCTGGCAATACCGTAGGTGCGGTTTCCAACCGCACGGGCTCCATCCACCTCTGATGTTCCTGGTAGATCGTGCGGTTGGAAACCGCACCTACGATTACCGGAATATTTCTTCAATCATTAAGATACTGCAAGGAAAAGGTGAAGCAATGACTGTACTGCTGCAAACTTTGCCCCAAACCCAAGAGACGACGACCGGGGCAACCTGCCGCTTTTGCGGGACGCCCCTCCACGCCACCGTTGTCGATCTGGGCATGTCGCCTCTCTGTGAGAGCTACCTGAGCCAGACCGAGCTCAACCAGATGGAGCCCTTCTATCCGCTCCACGTGTATGTCTGCGATCGGTGTTTCCTGGTCCAACTAGAGCAATACGTCAGCCCGGAGCATATCTTCACCGAGTATGCCTACTTTTCATCCTTCGCCGACACGTGGCTGCAGCATGCCAAGGCCTACACCGATGCCATGATCGCACGCTTTGGCTACGACGCGCAGTCCCAAATCGTGGAGCTTGCCAGCAATGACGGCTATCTGCTCCAGTACTTCGTCGAGCATGGCGTTCCTGCCCTGGGCGTCGAGCCTGCGGCGAATGTCGCCCGAGCCGCCATCGAGAAGGGCGTCCCTACCCGCGTAGAGTTCTTCGGCCTGGACTGCGCGCGGCGGATGGTGGAGGAAGGCTGCCGGGCCGATCTCTTGATCGGCAACAATGTTTTGGCCCAGGTGCCCGATCTGAACGACTTCGTGGCTGGCATGAAGGTCCTGTTGGCGGCCGAAGGCGTGGTCACCATGGAGTTCCCCCACCTCATGTGCCTGGTGGCTGAAAATCAGTTCGACACGATCTACCACGAACATTTCTCCTACTTCAGCCTGATCACGGCTGAGAAGATCTTTGCGGCCCATGGCTTGCGAATCTTCGATGTAGAGGAACTACCGACCCATGGCGGTTCGCTGCGTATTTACGCCTGTCATGAGAGCGACGCATCCAAGCCGATTGGCCAACGCGTCACTGGGCTGCGCCGGCGGGAACACGATGCGGGCGTGGACGGCTTGGCCTACTATGCCGCCTTTGACGAACAGGTCAAAGAGACCAAGCGCATGCTGCTCGACTTCCTGATCGAGGCCAAGCGGGCCGGCAAGACGGTGGTCGGCTACGGCGCACCGGGCAAGGGCAATACGCTGCTGAACTACTGCGGCATCCGGACCGATTACCTGGACTTTACGGTGGATCGCAATCCCTACAAGCAGGGAAAATTCCTGCCCGGCACCCATATTCCCATCTACCATCCGGACAAGATTGACGCGGCGAAACCCGATTACGTGCTGATCCTGCCCTGGAATTTCAAGGACGAAATCATGCGTCAAATGGCCCATATCCGCGATTGGGGCGGCCAGTTTGTCGTGCCCATTCCTCAGGTGACGGTCTATCCGTAGGAGTCGGGTAGGAGAACGACCCCAAATGGGCTGACCGGACTCCTGCACTTCGACAAGTTCCGTGGGAGTAGGCTCGGTTGGCAACAAGTGCGGGCTTTTGAACCAGAAAGTGTGTTTCCCAAACCCAAGCCAAGTTAGCTTGAAACCGGTACTTCCTGCCGGCGTGACAGTCACTGGCAGAACGAATTTGGGCTGACCAGACTCGTTTGTACCAGTGACTGTCACGCCGACAGAACTAGCGCTTTCATGTGAATCGAAGTTTGGATTCAACCCAGCCTTTGCTATCCGATGGTCGGGGCCACCTGATGCGCATGAATGTGTCAGGCGCTCTATTCAGCGCGGCCGGGGCGAATCCTACCAATAAGGAGCACAGCATGATTTTCCAGCCAACCAGATTGGCAGGCGCTTATGTGATCGAGATCGAACGTCTCGAAGACGAGCGGGGCTTCTTCGCCCGCGCGTGGTGTCAACGGGAGTTTGCCGAGCACGGACTGAACCCACAGTTGGCCCAGTGCAACATCTCATACAACCGACACCGGGGAACCCTACGCGGCATGCATTTTCAGGCGGCTCCGTACGAAGAGGCCAAGCTGGTCCGCTGCACCCAGGGCGCGATCTACGACGTCATCGTCGATCTGCGCCGGGACTCGCCTACCTACCTGGGCCATTTCGGTGTCACGCTGACGCCGGCCGCGCGCAATATGCTCTATGTCCCCGAAGGCTTTGCCCATGGCTTCCTGACCCTGGCCGATGATACGGAGGTCTTCTACCAGATGTCCGAGTTCTACGCGCCGGGTGCCGCCCGGGGGTTTCGCTGGGATGACCCGGCTGTGGGCATTGCGTGGCCCGGCGCGATCCAGGTCATTTCCGAACGCGATGCTGCCTATCCAGACCTGGAACCGGAACTGGTTAGGTGATCCGATGATCGTCCAAGAACGTACTCTAGGCGAGATGGCGGAGGCTATCGACTGGCAGGCCACCGGTCACGAAATGCATGGCCTCATCGAAGAGCTTTTTCCAATCTGCCGCAGCATTACAGGGAATGGCGTGCGCGAGTCCCTGGCCATCCTGCAGCGGCGTATCCCGCTGGTCGTGCGCGAGACGGCCACGGGCACGGCGGTTTTCGACTGGACCGTTCCCAATGAATGGAATATCGAAGAAGCGTGGATCAAGGATCCGGCAGGCAACAAGGTCGTCGATTTCGCGGACTCGAGCCTGCACGTCGTCAGCTACAGTACACCCGTCCACACGACGATGCCCCTGGCAGACCTCAAGGCGCATCTGCATACCATCCCGGAGGCGCCGCAGTGGATACCCTACCGGACTTCCTATTATCGGGAGACATGGGGCTTCTGTCTTACCCAGGAGACGCTGAATGCGCTGCCGGAAGGCGACTACGAAATCTACATCGACTCGACGCTCGCGCCCGGTTCCCTGACCTATGGTGAGCTCTTGCTGCCGGGCGCGACGGAGGACGAGGTGCTCATTTCGTGTCACAGCTGCCATCCGTCGCTCTGCAACGACAATCTCTCCGGCATGGTCTTGGCGACCTTTCTGGCCGGAATTCTGGCCGAGACGCCCCGCCGCTATTCGTACCGTTTTCTCTTTGTGCCCGGGACCATCGGCGCCATCACCTGGTTGAGCCTCAATGAGGCGCAGGCCCAACGTATCAAGCATGGTCTGGTCGTCGCCTGTGTCGGGGACGGGGGAACCATGACCTACAAACGCAGCCGGCAAGGCGATGCCGAGATCGACCGGGCGACCATCTACGCCCTGACCGCCAAAGGGCAACCCTTCGAAGTACTCGACTTCTCGCCCTACGGTTACGACGAGCGCCAATACTGCTCGCCCGGCTTCAACCTGGCCGTGGGTAGCCTGACCCGCACACCCCACGGCAGGTTTCCGGAGTATCACACGTCAGCCGACAATCCGGACTTCGTCAAGCCGGTAGCTTTGGCCGATTCCCTGCGCACCTACCTAAGCGTCTGCGAACTTCTGGAAGGCAATCGCAGCTACCGCAACACAAATCCCAAGTGCGAACCGCAGTTGGGTCGACGCGGTCTTTACGGTGCGTTGGGCGGGCGCAAGGATACCAAAGTCAGCGAAATGGCCATGCTTTGGGTCCTTAACTATTCGGATGGCGAGCATTCGCTGCTGGACATCGCCGAGAAGTCGGGCATCGATTTTGGCGTGATTCGCAATGTCGCCGCCGTTTTGGAAAACCATGCACTGCTTGAACCGGTGCAGGACTGTCCGTGAACCATGTTGATGGAGGAAAGCGAATGGCTATCAATCCAATCCGATCCGGCAACGGCGCCCATTCCGGCACAGCGTCCCATGCCTTGCCGTGGATCACAAACTTCACTCGGTCGAACCAATTGCGCACGCGAGGACATGGTCTGATCCCCGGCGGCGCCCATACCTATGCCAAGGGGGACGACCAGTATCCGGCCAATGCGCCGGGCTTCATCGCACGCGGCGCCGGCTGCCATGTTTGGGATGTGGACGGCAACGAGTTCATTGAATACGGCATGGGGCTGCGATCGGTGACGTTGGGGCACGCCTATCCGCCCGTTGTGGAAGCCGCCTACCGGGCCATGCAAGAGGGCATCAACTTCACGCGCCCTGCGGCCATTGAGATTGCGTGCGCAGAGCAGTTGCTCGACCTCATACCAGGCGCGGAGATGGTGAAGTTTGCCAAGAACGGCTCGGATGTGACCACCGCGGCCATCAAGTTGGCTCGTGCCTACACGGGGCGGGACATGGTCGGCATCTGCATCGATCACCCGTTCTTCTCGGTGGATGACTGGTTCATCGGCGCGTCGCCCATGAGCGCAGGCATTCCCCAGGTAATCCAGGATCTGACCGTCACCTTTCGCTACAACGACCCGGCCAGCGTGGAGGCCCTCTTTGCGCAATATCCTGGACGCATCGCCTGCCTCATCATGGAACCGGAAAAATATAGCCCGCCTGAAAATGACTTCCTGCATGAGGT
>CAYZLP010000463.1:0-4697 GCA_964478635.1 uncultured Caldilineaceae bacterium | reverse complement strand
CATGCGTTGGCCCTGCAACCGCTGGATCTGCCGGCCGACCGTGCGATCATGATCGATGCTATCGCCGCCAATGTGGCCGGTGCAAATGCGGTGGGCATGGCCGGGATTCTCCATGGGAACTGGCCGGAGACGCGGGCAGGACTCGAGGCTTGGCTGGCCGGTTAGCGTGCCTTTTCTCCGGGGCCGGGCTGCGCGATAATGAAAGCATGAACAACGTGAATTCTCATTCAGCCCAGGAGGGCCGAAGCGACCGGACGCCGCGACCGGCAGCCGCTGCGCTGACCAAGACGGGCGGATTTCTTGCCGGCTTTACCCATACGCTTCAGCCCTATATCGGCTGCACCTTCGGTTGCGAGTACTGCTACGTGAAGGCACTGAATGTTCATCGCTTCCACCAGCCCCCACTCGAGTGGGGGGATTACGCCCACCCGCGCACCGGCATCGTGGAGAAGCTGGCCGGTGAGCTGACCAGATATGAGCAGCGGGGCGAACTGGACAGCCTGGCAATCTTCATGTCCAGCGCTACGGATCCCTATCAGGGGTTGGAGCGCCGCTGGCGACTCTCTCGCGGCTGTCTGGATGCCTTTATCGAGCGCCCGCCGGGTATCTTGATTTTACAGACGCGGTCGCCCCTCGTTGCCGACGATTTCGAGCGCCTGGCGGCTCTGGGCGAGCGCTGCTGGCTAAATTTTACCCTGGAGACCGATCTGGATGAGGTCCGCGCCGCCATTACGCCGCGCTGCCCGTCGGTGGAGCAGCGACTCTCTACCCTGGCCGCAGCGCGTGCTGCCGGCCTGAACGTCCAGATCACCGTCAGTCCCTGCCTCCCTTTTTCCCATGTGGAGACGTTTGGCAAACTCCTGTTGGCATATGGCGATCGTGTCATCGTCGACAGTTATGCCAGCGGTGACGGGCAGGGCGGACGTCGTACGGCGCGCACCGGGATTCCCGACCGCTATGCTGCACTGGGGTGGGAGGCCTGGGACGCGGAAGAGGACGCGCAAACCCTGTACGCTTGGCTAACCGACCGCCTGGCCGATCGAGTCGGCTGGTCCCAGGCCGGCTTTGCCTACCTGGTCGAAAAGACCATTCAACAACCATAATCTGCGGTCTCACATCCGCAATCCATCAAGAGGAGCATCCCGTGACACTATATGGAGGACTTGAGGCGGGCGGCACGAAATTCGTCTGCGCTATCGCCGCCGGCCCTGATGACATTCGGGACGAGATCCGCTTTCCGACCACAACCCCGGATGAAACCATCGGTCAGGCCCTTGATTTCTTCAGAATGCATCACGAGCGTGAGCAGCTCCGGGCGGTCGGCATTGCCTCTTTTGGGCCGGTGGATCCCAATCCTGCGTCGTCAACCTGGGGCTATATCACGACGACGCCCAAACCCGGTTGGCACAACACCGATGTGGCCGGACCCCTTGCGCGTGCTCTGGGCATTCCCATCGGTTTCGACACCGATGTCAACGGCGCGGCGCTGGGCGAGCATCGCTGGGGTGCGGGAATGGGCATTGACAATCTCGTCTACCTGACGGTCGGTACCGGCTTGGGCGGCGGTGCCCTGGTCAATGGCAAGTTGCTCCACGGCATGATGCACCCGGAGATGGGCCACATGCTCCTGCGCCGCGATCCGGAGCGGGACCCCTATGCAGGACATTGCCCCTATCACGGCGACTGTTTTGAGGGATTGGTGTGCGGCCCGGCCCTGAACGACCGCTGGCAGCAGGACGCTCGTCAACTGCCGCCCGACCACGAAGCATGGAAGCTGGAGGCGCATTACCTTGCGCTGGGTCTCGTCAACATCATCACCGTTCTTTCGCCCCAACGGATCATCCTCGGCGGGGGCATAATGGACCAGGAGCAGCTCTTTCCCCTGGTGCGGGCCAACGTGCAGACGCTCTTGAACGGCTATATCCAAACGCCGGAAATCCTGGAAGAGATCGACGCCTACATTGTTGCGCCCGGGTTGGGCAATATGGCCGGCGTTCTGGGCGCCGTCGCCTTGGCCCAAGACGCCGCCAGCCGCCCGTAGAGACGTTGCACTGCAACGTCTCTACCGCCGACATACCGATGAAGCAACGAAAGATGTGATCCACACCATGAGCGCGATTCCGTATGACCCGACCGAACATCCGCACCGGCGCCATAATCCCCTGAGCGGCGAGTGGGTGCTGGTGTCGCCCCACAGAACGAAGCGACCGTGGCAGGGTCAGGTAGAAAAAACGCCGCCCGATGAGCGTCCCACGTACGATCCTGCCTGCTATTTGTGTCCCGGCAATGAGCGGGCCGGCGGCAACCGCAATCCGGACTATACGAGCACTTTCGTCTTCAATAACGACTTTGCCGCGCTGCTTCCTGATGGTCCCTACGGTGCGGTGGACGAGACAACCTTTTTCCGGACTGAAGCTGAGACGGGCATCTGCCGCGTCATGTGCTTCAGCCCGCGCCACGATCTGACGCTGCCTGAAATGGCGCCCGCGGATATTCGCTCAGTTGTCGACGCATGGGCGGAGCAGGTGGCGGAGTTGGGCGGTCGAGACGACGTCAGCTACGTGCAGGTCTTCGAGAACAAGGGCGCAATCATGGGGTGCTCCAATCCACATCCCCACGGGCAGATATGGGCCAACCGGACCGTTCCCATGTACCCGGCCCTGGAGGATGCCAATCAAGCGCGCTATCTTGTGGAACGGGGCGGCGTGATGCTGCTTGATTACCTCGCCGCGGAGACGACCGCACGCGCGCGCATCGTTGTAGAAAACGAACACTGGGTCGCGCTGGTCCCATACTGGGCCGTGTGGCCCTTCGAACTCTTGCTGCTGCCCCGACGCCACGTGACGCACTTGCCCCTGCTGGACGGTAGCGAGCGCGTCGCGCTCGCCGAGATTCTAAAGCGCATGCTCACCCGTTACGATAATCTCTTTGAGACCAGCTTCCCCTATTCAATGGGCTGGCACGGTGCGCCGACCGATGGCGGCGACCATCCTCATTGGCAGCTTCATGCCCATTACTACCCGCCCTTGCTCCGCTCTGCGACGGTCAAAAAATTCATGGTCGGCTACGAGATGCTCGGCATGCCCCAACGGGACATTACGGCGGAGCAAGCGGCGGCGCGACTGCGCGAGGTCGGGGAGGTGCATTACAAGATGAAGACCGGAGATGGAAGATTGGCGTCACACAGTTGACGCCGCCAGAGCCTGTCAAAGCCTGGGCCTGTCGAAGTCCGCGGCAACTAAGTAACGCCTATGAAGACTGAAATCTGCAGACTTATTGCTCGACCTGCACGAATTCACCGTCCTGGACCTGGTAGATCCAGATCTGCGGGTCGACGACGTCGCCGTCGGGCTCGAAGCGCAGATCGCCCAGGAGGGTGGTGATGGCGTCATTGCGCAGGGTCTCGGCAATGGCGCCGGCGGAGAGCGAATCGGCGGCCCGGGCCGCGCCGGCCAGGACCTGCATGGCAACATAGCCGTTCACGGAATAGGTGTCCGGATTGCGATACTCGACGGCCTGATACGCCTCGAACCAGGCGGGATCGGCAACGGTGCGGGGGCTGGCGGCGAAGGCGCTGACGTACATGCCCTCGGCCGTCCCGCCCGCTTCGTCGATGGTGGCGGCCAGAAAGGCGCCGTCTGACGCCAGCATAGGCGCCTCGATGCCGGCTTCAACCAGCGCTGCCCGCAAGTATGGCGCTTCAATCTCGTACCCGGCATAGAAAATGGCGTCCGGCGCGGCATCCCGGACGGCGGCCACTTCCGCCTCATAGCGGGATTGCCCCTCGGTGACCTCCAGCTGGACCACGGCCTCGGCGCCCAGGGCGGACAATTCGTCGATCAGGGCCGCGGCCAATCCCTGGCCATACGCGGTATCATTGTGAATCACGGCTACCCGGCGCGCGCCCAGATTCTCCACCAGAAATCTGGCGTCTACCGCAGCCTGAATGGCGTCATTGGCATTGATGCGAAAGAAATTCGTGTAGCCGCGCGCCGTGAGGCTCTGCTCGGATGCCGTCGGCGTGATGACGACGAGATCCATGCCCTGATAGGCCTCCATGGCTGCCAGAGTTTGACCGCTGTTCAGGTGGCCCACAATGCCCAGAACAGGTCGGTCTGCCTGCAACGCGTTCGCCACCGTCTCCACCTGACTTGCGGCGACATCACTGTCGGATTCGTCGTCCAGCGCTTCCACGCTGATCTCATAGCCGAGCAGGCCGCCGCTGCGGTTGATCTCCTCGGCGGCAAGCCGCACTCCGCCCAGAACCGTCTGGCCACCGTTCGCCTGGAAGCCACTCAAAGGCACTGCCACAAAGACAACCGCTTCTCCGCGGTTTGGCGTCGATGCTCCATTGCCGCCGCATGCGGTCAGCGCAATTATTACCACCGTCAGTACCGCTGCCAAACGCACCCTGTTCATCGTCGTCTGCACTTCGGTCCTCGTCCATTCAATAGGTGTCGTGCCGGACGCCGTGGTCGCTTTCCTGCCCGGCGCCGGCCAAATTCAAAGTCATATACAATCGTGCTCGACTTCAGCCGATCCCCTGGGTGCTGTAGTCGTATACCTCATTAATGCTCATCACCAGATCGTTCAGGCGCGCGACCTGTTCGCGGATATCGGCCTGGAGCCGCTCCGCGCCGCCGCTGTTGATGCCCTGAGCCTCGATCAACTGGAGCTGACTGTAGACCGTTGCCAGC
>CAYZLP010000462.1:0-4698 GCA_964478635.1 uncultured Caldilineaceae bacterium | reverse complement strand
TCTTGAACGATTGGTCAACAATTGTCCTGAGACTGAGAGAGCGGGAGATTTGGAGATTGGGTTGGAATATGGGGCGTTTTTTGGGCGACCGTGGCTGCAGGCTGTCGCTCCAACAGCGTAGCCTGAGCCTGTCGAAGGCAGACCCGCCTTCGACAGGCTCAGGCTACGAGATAGAGGGTGGATTTGCCTTCGACAGGCTCAGGCGGCGGGGCGAAGGGAACACCTAGTGGACGCCGCTGAGGTCGAACTCTTCCACGTCGATCTCGCGGAATTCACCGGTCACGGTGTAGACGACGCGCTCGCAGATGTTGTTGACCCGATCGGCGCAGCGTTCCAGGTTATGGGCGGCCCACAAGAGGAAATTGGCGCGCTCGACTTCAGCGGGGTGAGCGGCCAGGACGGTCAACAATTCCCGATAGACCTGATTGTAGAGCGCATCCACCTCGTCATCCATGGCCGGAATGCGGCTGGCTGCCACCGCATCGCCATTGACAAAGGCATCCATGGCCTGATCCAGCATAGTCAGCGCAATGTCGGCCATACGCGGGATGTCGATCAGGGGCTTGAGGGGCGGCTGCCCCTTCATCATCAGCACGATGCGGCCAATCCCCTTGCCATAATCGCCGATCCGCTCCAGTTCGCCGGAAATTTCCAGCACACCGGCCAACAGCCGCATGTCCCGGGCCATGGGCTGCTGGGTGGCAATAAGCGTCAGGCACGTATCTTCGATCGCAAAGCGTTTTTCATTGATGGCCGCGTCCTCGGCAATGATTTCCCGGGCCAGGTCTTGGTCCATGGAGCGCAGCGCCTTGATAGACCGGCGGATGGCCTGGGCTGACATGCTGGCCATGAGCAGCAATTCGTCCTGCAGCTGCTGGAGGTCCTGATGAAATTGTTCGCGGGGCATGGGCGAGTCTCCTTTTAGTAAGATGGCCGTCCAGTACAGTCCGGCCGAAATCGGGCAGGTCTACCTCTGGTAGAAACCGTCGACTTATTTTGGTCGGGATCTACTAAACTGAAGGCGCTACGAGATCGTGCTTTCTGCGTCCAGTGCGCACGAAGGCGTGCGCACTAACGGCGCAGGAGCGGCTGCGGTCAGACCCATCCGCACGTGGGCGTGCGCACGAAACGAGCGAGATTGAAACCAAATGATCCCGTTCAGCCGCCAGTCTAGATTCCTCCAGGCGGCGCATCCGTCAAAGCCGTCCTGCCGGAAAAGCGCCTGGAGAGTGGCACAGCCAGAGCAAAGGCTAAGGCTGAGCCTGCAGATAGTCAAGGACCTGACTGCGGATTGCGTCGCGCACCTCGCGGAAGACGATCATTTGCTCCGCTTCGCTGCCTGCGGCCAGTGCGGGATCGGGGAAGCCGATGTGGGTTACCGTCCCCTCACCCAGCCAGAGGGGGCATTTCTCGCGTGCATCGTCGCAGACCGTGATGACCTGGTCGAAGTGCGCATCGCGAAATTCTTCCGTCGATTTGGAGCGGCCGGGACTGATGTCGATCCCCAGTTCGGCCATGGCCTTCACGGCCAGGGGATGAACATAGCCGGACGGCTCCGTGCCGGCGGAATAGGCCACCCAGCTGTCGCCCAGGTCGTGGTTGATCAAGCCTTCCGCCATCTGACTGCGGCAAGAATTGCCGGTGCAAAGAATGAGAACGCGTTGCTTGGTCATGGTCAGTTCCAGTGACTTTGACAAACCCGGTTGGCAAGCCCTTATAGAGACGTCACTTGAACTTCGTACATTCCCGCCGGTTTTTGCGCTGGAGGAATGTACGAAGTTCAAATAATGTGACAATTAGCCAAAGCGTCCGGTGATGTAGTCTTCCGTGGCTTTGTTCTTGGGCTTCGTAAAGAGCTCTTTCGTCGGTCCAAACTCGGCCAGGCCGCCCGTGCGATTTTCGTCTACATTGTAAAAAGCGGTGAAGTCCGAGACCCGGGCGGCCTGCTGCATGTTGTGGGTGACGATAATGATCGTATACTGCTCCACCAGATCCTTCATCAAGTCTTCGATGGCCAGCGTTGCAATGGGATCGAGGGCCGAACAGGGTTCGTCCATGAGGATGATCTCGGGCTTGGTGGCGATGGCCCGGGCGATGCAAAGGCGTTGCTGCTGGCCGCCGGACAGGCCGTAGGCGTTCTGTTTCAGCTTATCCTTGACTTCGTCCCACAGCGCCGCGCCGCGCAAGGATTCCTCCACCAGACTGTCCAAATTGCCCTTGTAACCGTTGACCTTGGCGCCCCAGGCAATGTTATCATAGATCGATTTGGGGAAGGGATTGGGCTTCTGAAAGACCATGCCGATGCGACGGCGCACTTCCACCGGATCGACCTTGGACTCATAGATGTTGCGCCCTTCGAAGAGCACCCTACCCTCGACCCGGGCTACGGGAATCAGATCGTTCATGCGGTTGAAGCAGCGCAGAACGGTGCTCTTCCCACAGCCTGACGGGCCGATGAAGGCCGTGATCTTGCGCGGTTCGATATGGAGGTCCACGTCGCGCACGGCGTGAAAGTCTCCGTAAAAGACGTTCAGTTGGTCGGCCTCAATCGCCGCACGCTCCCCCAAAACGGCCTGGGGTCGGCTGGTGATTTCACCGGACAGCTTCGTTTGCAGCGTCATGATTGCTCACTTGCTCCCTAGAATTAACCCGTAAATCTCTGTGCCGATCCTATCGTGCAGAGAAACGACTGATCCCACAACCGATTTACGGATTGCTCATCAATACTTCCGACTATAGCGGTTGCGCAGGAAGATGGCCGTACCGTTCAGCGTGAACATGAGAATCAGCAAAACGATACTGGCCGCCGCCGCAATGTGTTTAAACTCGGGTTGTGGACGGGTGGTCCACTGAAATATCTGCATGGGCAACACGGTGAATTTCGAAAACGGCCCGGTCGGATCGACGGTAATAAAGGTCGATGCACCGATGACCACGACCGGCGCAGTCTCACCGATAGCCCGAGAAATACCCAGAATCGTCCCGGTCAAAATACCGGGGATGGCATTGGGCAAGACGTGGCTGCGTATGACCTGCCAGCGGGTGCCGCCCATGCCGTAGCCCGCTTCGCGGAAGGCCTGGGGCACGGCCCGGATGGCCTCCTGGGCATTGATGATGATGATGGGCAGGACCAGCAAACCTAGCGTCAACCCGGCAGAGAGGATGGTGCGCCCATTGGCCGTGGTCGGATCGGCCACGCCGAAGGCTTTGCCGCTCGTAATCAATTCCAGGAAACGCACAAAGATGGCCAGACCGAGAATACCATAGATGATGGAGGGCACGCCGGCCAGATTGTCGATGTTGGTCTGCAGGATGCGGTTGATACGCCCGTGCTCGGCGTACTCCTCCAGATAGATTGCCGCGCCGATGCCCACCGGTACGGCGAAAACAATGACGATCAGCATGACCCAGAGGGTACCCAGGAAAGCGGTGCGAATCCCGGCATATTCGGGCACGCTGGATTGGGTGCTGGTCAGGAAGCTCCAGTTGAGCCAGGAATACCACGCCAACTCCGCTTCGGGATTCGACTCGAGGATTTCGGCCTCGATCTCCGGCCGATTCATGAGGGAGGGGATCAGATTCCAACTCTCAACCACCCGGGGCTGCACGACTTCGTCCATCACCAGATCGTACATCTCCTCCTGGCTGCGTGCTGCCAGGGGCATTTCGGCCTCCAACGCGCGCAGCCGACCCGTGGAGACGTTGTTCTTCGCCAACGCGACAAGCGCGGAATGGGGCATATTCACCAGCGGATAGGCATCGACATAGACCTGCTCGACAAAGAAATCGAGGGTGCCGCTGTCGATACTGGGAATGTAGCGCTGGATGGGCTCGGCCGGCCAGCCTTCGCGCACGTCCGCCCACGTCTTGGCCACGGTGAAGATGCGCTGGATTTCGGCCTGAGTCAGATTTTGAACAAAGTCGTTCTGATTGCTGACCACCAGCGCCAGGGCGTCACTGCCCACCCGCAGCTCCACCGGCACGCGCCGGGCCTTGGTGCACGCTGCTGCTTCCTGGCGCGTGATGGCCCGGCTGGAGTTGGCGATATCGGCGGACCTGTCGGCGCAGAGGGCGGCATAGCCTGCCTTGGTGCCCACGCTCTCGACGCTCACTGTACCACTGTGGCCGGCGGCTTCGAAGCGTTCGGCCATTGCGACCGTGAGTGGATAGACGGTGGAACTGCCCGAAATCATGATGTCGCCGCTCCCGCCGGCGCTCTCAGATCCGCCGGAGACCATGCGCAGCGCATTGAGCTGCTCGTCGATCACCGCCTGATCGGCCGGAAAGTAACCGACCTCCTCGATCACGGTCTGCACGTTGGCAAGGTAGAAGTCCAGGAAGGCCGCCACCTGGGGCGACTCCAGCAGGACACTTTCCGCAGTGTAGAGGAAGAGGGGACGGGAGAATTCATAGCTGCCGTCTTCTACGGCGGCCGCGCTGGGTTCAATACCGTCAACGGCCAGCGCCCGCAGATGATCGGCCTCATTTTGATAAAATGCATAGCCCAGAAATCCGACGGCATAGGGATCGTCGGCGATGGCGCCGGCCAGGGCGCCGTCATCCTCTGACGAGACCGTATTGGGTAGGTTCACCATGGTCTCTTCAAAAGCGTTCTGGACCAGTTGCCCGGGGTCGATCTCGTTCTCGACTGCGACCAGGCCAAAGGTCTGGTTGATAATGTTGGCCAGCAATACCGTG
>CAYZLP010000461.1:0-4699 GCA_964478635.1 uncultured Caldilineaceae bacterium | reverse complement strand
GTTTTAGAATATACTCGTAGCATACCATTCAGACACATCAAGCGTTGGAACCAGCGATCCCATGCCGGTCACTCTCAAGGACATTGCCGAGCGCGTTGGTAAGTCGATCCCCACGGTCTCGCGCGCACTGGGCGATTTTGCCGATATTAGCCCTGAGACCCGCCGCGAGGTGCAGCGCGTTGCGCGCGAAATGGGCTATGAGCCCAGCGTCACCGCCCGGAATCTGCAGCGCCGGCGCACGGATTCCGTCTCCTTGATCCTCCCCTCCTCGCGCTATCTCCGCCTGTCCGATCCGTTTTTTGGGGAGTTTGTTACGGGTGTAGTTGAAAAGACGGCCGAGCAGGAATTCAACCTCAATATTTCGACCGATGCCTCGAATGCTCCACTGGAAACCTATCTGAAGCAGATACGCAGCCGGCGGGCCGATGGATTCATTGTCGTACGGACCCGGCGCCGGGACGCACGGATCGATCTGTTGCGTGAGCATGATGTGCCCTTTGTGGCTTTTGGGCGGGTGGATGGCGTCAATGATTTTCACCTGGTTGATGAAGACAGCACCAGCGGCGTGCTGCAAATCATGTCCCACCTGATTGGGTTGGGGCATCGACGGCTCGGCTGCATCGGAGAGCCGCTTGAATTATCGAAATCCTACCGGCGCGTCGAGGGCTTTTGGCAAGGGCTGAGGGATCACGACATCGATCCTGAGGAAGGGATTTTCGTCGAAGCCAACTTTCGTCAACAATCGGGCGAACGCGCGGCAGATTATCTGCTGGGGCTGGAAAGGCCGCCTACGGCCATCGTGGCATGCAACGATTTGCTTGCCCTGGGCGCTATGAATGCTGCGCGTAAGCGTGGCTTGCGCATCGGGCATGATGTCAGCATAACAGGCTTCGACGACATCATGCTTGCTGAGTATGCCAGCCCACCGCTCACCACGGTTCATCAGCCAGCCATGGAAATGGGGCGTATGGTAGCCGATATGTTGCTGCGACTCATCAAGAAGAAGTCGGTTGACCAGAAGCAGATCATCATTGAGCCCCAACTTGTCGTCCGGGCGTCGACAGGTGCGCCGGTCGCTGGAGCGGCTCACTGAGGCTTGAAGTTCGGACGATGTGGAAGATTCTCCGAGATGTACATGGAGAATACGAGCGCTATGATCAGAGCGGACGCCGGTGATTCACCGTCCGACCTGAATTATCTGACTCGTCGATTACTCCATTGCACATATGCAGTATCGTGTTTTTCGTCGGTCCATTACTTTCTAATCACACTAAGGACCAATCACACTAAGGAGATGATTATGTCAGGGAAATCTCGAGTCCTTGCGCTGCTGATGGTTGTGGCGATGCTGTTGGCCGCTTGTGGCGGCGGCGGCGCGCCTGCAGCCAGCGAGGAACCAGCTGCCGAGGCCGCCCCAACCGAAGCACCGGCCGAGGAAGCCGCTCCGGCCGAAGAAGCGGCCGCCGAGGCGACCGAGGAACCGGCTGAAGAAGCGGCCGCCGAGGCGACTGAGGCGCCGGCTGAAGAAGCGGCCGCCGAGGCGACCGAGGAACCGGCTGAAGAAGCGACCGCTGCCGAGGGTATGTCCGATGTTGTCTTCTTCTCCACCCAGTTCAATATCGTGGAGGAAGCGGAAAAGTTCCGCGGTATTTTGGCCGAGGGCGGCTACGACTTCACGGGCAGTGAGGAAGGCCCCCTGTTGGACGTGCTGCTGGCTGAAGCGGCTGCGGGTGAAGGCTCAATCGACGTGATCGGCGCTTTGCACGGCACGTTCCCGCCGCTGCAGCGCGAAGATGCACTGATGAACATGATCGACGTCGCCGATGACCTGCTCGCCGATCGCGATCTGGCTGCCGCCTTCCTGGACACGGGCCTGCTCGGCACGGACGACTATCTCTACTACGTGCCGTGGATGCAGGCGACCTACATTATGGGCGCCAGCGTCGAGGCTCTGGACTATCTGCCGGAAGGCGCCGATGTCAATGCGCTGACCTGGGAGCAATTCGGCGAGTGGTGCAAGAACATCATGGACGAGACGGGTGAAGCCCGCTGCGGTCTGCCCAAGGCCGGCCTCTTCCACCGCTTCCTCGAAGGCTATATGTGGCCCTCATGGACTGGCGGCATGGTCTCGACCTTCAAGAGCGATGACGCGGTCGCGATGTTCGACTGGGTCCAGGAATCGCTCTGGCCCTATATCAACCCCCAGTCTATTTCCTATGAGTTCATGCAGGAACCGCTCCTTTCGGGCGAGGTTTGGGTCGCCTTTGACCACACGGCCCGCCTCCTGGATGCCTTTAACGAGAATCCCGAAGGGTTCGTCGCCTTCCCGGCCCCGGCCGGCCCGTACGGCCGCGGCTTCATGCCCGTCGTCGTGGGGCTGGGGATTCCCAACACCGCACCCAATCCTGAAGGCGGTGCGGCGGTGATTGACTTCTTGACCACACCGGAAGTTCAGGGTGCAGTTCTAAATGAACTGGGCTTCTTCCCGGTCGTGGCCGGAGTCGATACCAGCAACCTGCCGCCTGGCGTCGCCATTGAAGCCGGCGCAGTCGCAGCCCAGGCCGCATCGGAAGATGCGCTGCCCGCGCTACTGCCCGTCGGTCTGGGTGAGCGCGGCGGTGAGATCAACGAGATCTTCAGGGCGGCGTTCGATCGCATCGTCCTGGAAGGCGAAGATGCGGCGACCGTTCTGGAAGAAGAGGGCGCCAATCTGCAGGCCCTCATGAATGAGACCGGCGCACCCTGCTGGGCGCCCGATGCTCCCAGCGAAGGGCCGTGCCAGGTTGAGTAACCTGTTCATGCTGTAGGCCCATGATGGACCCGGATAGCCAGCGTAGTTCGTGTCAACCGCATTGTCTTTTGGTCAGCGGAAGAGAATTGCGCCGGCTTCCGGGTCACCAACGGAGTGAAGGCATTCACATGTCCACCGAAGAAGAGTCAGTCTTCAACGAACGCCCGAAGAAGCGAAATTGGGCTCCTTATTGGCTCATTCTCCCCTCACTGCTCTATCTGCTGGCGTTTTTCGCCTATCCCATGGTACAGGGACTCGGCTTGGCCATTTGGGATGACGATGCAAAGCTAAGACTTCATGCCGAGGCAACTTCCGGAAGTGATTTAGTTGGGAGCGTGCCCCGTGGCGCCCAAGTAGCCATTCTCGACCGTCAAGCAAACGTGCTGGATGCCGAGGGCGAAGACCTTACCAATCTGATTACCGAAATCTGGTTCCTGATTGAATCGCTAGACGCGAATGGAGAAACGGTCGAAGGGTGGGCGCCCGAAAGCCGCGTGCGCGTTCGTGAGGAGGATGCGTCCGGCAATCCGTTGGCCGGCACCATTCGCCGCAAGCTGGGCAGCGGCGCCGATCCGTTGACTGCTCTCTACGCCGAGCCAAGCGGCATGAGCGATGTGGTTGCCAGCCTTGAAGCCAGCGTTGCCGTGCAAATTCTCGATCAAACGACGCTCGAAATCTGGTACCAGATCAGCAGCGACAACAACGGTGGGCCTGTGGAAGGTTGGACCCAGTCCCGCAATATCCAGGTCTACGGCGATGGCGAGACCGGTCGCGTGGATCGAGGGAATGCCGGCGAGTTTACGACGCGCTATATCCAGCGCATGGTCAACGATCGTTTCTTTTGGCCGGCCTTCTGGACGACGCTCCTGCTGATGATCCTGATCATTCCTATCCAGTTCGTTTTGGCTATTATTATGGCCCTTATCATTCAGCAGCAGCTGAAGGGCACGAGCTTCTTTCTCTACATTTTTGCCATTGCGCTGGGGCTGTCCGATCTCGCGGTGGGAATTGTCTGGTATTCAGTTTTTACCCAGTACGGCTATCTCAACACGATATTGCAGGGGATCGGCCTAATCGATGGGCCGATTGCCTATCTCACGGCAGATACGCGGTACTGGATCATCATCGCCATCGTTTTGGCTGAAGTCTGGCGAGCCACCTCGATTGTCATGATCATTGTCGTTTCCGGCCTCCAGGCTATCTCCAGCGAAGTCATTGAAGCGTCTGAGGTCTTCGGCGCCGGGCTGTGGCAGCGGATTCGCTTCGTGATCTTACCTATGTTGCGGCCGAGTTTGCAGGTTGCGCTGATCTTGCGCACGATTCTCGCCCTGCAGGTCTTCGCAGTGGTCATCGCTCTCAGCGGCGGTGACGTGGTGACGGTGCTGGCCAACGAGACCTATCGCCAGTACAACGACCTGCGCAACATCAATGTTGCCGCAGCCTACGCCGCATTGATCCTCATCATGTCGATGGTGACCGCGGTCTTCTATCTCCGTACGGTCCGTACTCAAGAGGAGGCGGGAGCATGACAACGGTAGCCCAACAGCCCGCTCAACAGACAGCCGTGCAGGCTTCGAAGGAGATGCAGCGCATGCGCCAAAAAGCGCTGCGCCGCCAGCGCTTCAATCGCGGCCTGGTCTACCTGCTGGCAATCGTCATCTGTCTATGGGTGCTCGTCCCGATATGGTTCATCGGTTCCATGGCGCTGACGACGCCGGAAACGGTCCGGACTTACCCGAAGGGCGTCTTGCCCTTTATCCCATTCTCGTTCGAGACGATGCGCTTCTTCCTCAATTCGGAAGGCATTATTCCAGGGATTGTGAATAGCATCGTCGTAGCGATGATCACGCTGTTCCTGTCGACGATTATCGCAGCGCCGGCAGGTTATGCCCTCTCGCGTTACATTTT
>CAYZLP010000460.1:3616-4711 GCA_964478635.1 uncultured Caldilineaceae bacterium | reverse complement strand
ATCATCATGGTGTCGCGATAGAAGACATTCACCGTGCTCAAAAAGAACGCTATGCCCAAGGTGAAGCAGGTCTGGATCAGAATCACGACCGGCAATAGCCAGAGCCACGGGCTGAAATTGGCCCGGAAGACGATCAGGACGCCGAAGAGCACAATAAAGGCGAGCAGAAAATTGACCAGATTGGCCAAGACGGTGGCGATGGGCAGGGTCTCCCGGGGGAAATAGACCTTCTTGACCAGATTGCCGTTGTCGACGATAGAATTGATGCTGCCCATGACGCTATTGGAGAAAAAATTCCAGGGCAGCAGGCCGCAGAGCAAAAAGAGGGGATATTTTTCGATGGAGCCATTGGGCCACAGCACGCCGAAGACGATGGTGAAGACGATCATCATCGCCAGCGGATTGAGCAGGCTCCACACGAAGCCCAAAACGCTGTTTTTGTAGCGGGCCTTCAATTCACGCAGAACCAGGTTGTAGATCAAACCCCGATAGCGATAGAGGGTGGCAAGGCGGGCGGATAGGTTCGTGTCGCTGCCGGCCGGCGTGAATGTGCGGACTTCGACTGACTGACTCATAGAATATGCTGCAGACTCGCTCGCCCATTACTGGGTCGGGTCAAGCCGCCTACGCCTCGACGCTCGTCACCCGCTCGACTCGTTGTTCGGTCGACGCCGGTAGTTCGCCGCGTAGGGCGGCATAGGTTTCGACGATTCGTTCCCCCGCGCTGGCCCATTCATAGTGCTGTTGGGCCCGCTGACGCAGCCGCTCGCCCAAATTCGCCGTTGTATCGGCGTCAAAGAGGGCCGTTTCCAGCTTTGCGGCCAGGCTCTCCACGTTGCCCCGTTCAGCCAGCAAGCCATAATACCCGAGATACTCCCGGGCTACAGGGGTATCAAAGGCCACGGTAGGCAGTCCCATGGCCATATAGTTGAGCAGTTTGCCGGCCCCCTCGGTCAGGCTGAGCTTCGGCGCAGCCGCAGCATCGCCCAAAGCCAGGTGTACCGGAGCCTGCTCATATGGGAGCCGCCCCGTAAAGCGCACGTGGTCACCGATGCCGAGATCGGCCGCCCGCTGACGGTAATGATCCACATCGGG
>CAYZLP010000460.1:1921-3516 GCA_964478635.1 uncultured Caldilineaceae bacterium | reverse complement strand
GGAGGAAGCCGTGATCGATCATCTCTTCGGTCAGGCTGCCCTGAAAATCGAAGACGACGGGGGTCCGGAAGATGCGCCCCAAGACCAGGCCGATCAGTGCGCCCTCATGCAGATGGGCGTGAATCACGTCGTACCGCTTGCGGGCGAGCAAATTGAGCGTCTTGAGGCCCAAGAGACCGTCAAAGGCGATTTTGTGACGGCTTGAGCCTACTTCGTAATCCCGTCGCCAGGGTATGGGCAGCGTACGTTCGATGGTAAGCCCCGGCACGTCACTGCCGTTCCGGTAGGTCACAATCGTCACTTCGTGGCCCAATTTTTCCAACACGCGCGCCTCTTCCAGAATGCGTACATGACAGCCGTAGTCGGCGAAGAAGCTGGTGGGCGCAATCATCAACACCCGATACGCGCGCCCAGCAGGTAGATTGGCCGGCGGAAAATCACTCATGCAAACCCTCAATAAAAAAACCGAACGGCGCCACACGCCATGCAAAAACCCATTCTACAAAAAAGCGCAGTTCAGGTCCAATAGTGGGTTCATCAGGAAACAAACGCAATTGGCCCGTCTGCAGCTCCGCGGGTGCGGAAACGTAGGATGAGCGTACGCTTTGCGCCGGCAATACAGACGCAGCGTTGCGAAATCTGCGCATTGCGTGGAACAACCGCCAGGCCCGGCGTCGCGAAACGGGAGGGCGAGCGTCAGACGGGCGAACTGTGCGGCTGTTCCACCGGCGGCTCGAGCGGCGCTGTTTCGGCAGCACGCAAGGCGCGCCGCAAGAGATCGCGGTCGCTGGCAGCAAAGACGCCCGTAAACCAGATCAGCGCCAGGTAAAGAGCGCCGCTAACGGCCGTGCGCAGCAACCAGGGCAGGGGCAGCCAGTAGTTCAACGCGCCGGCAAGCAGCGCGGCAGTGACCAACCATCCCAACTTGCTGACCCGGGCCGGGATGGTCCGCGTTGCCAGGAGATAGCGCCCGGCGAGCGCACCGATGGCCGTCGCGCTCACCATGGATGCCGCCGCGCCCATGGCGCCGAAGGATTGGGTCAACGGCGGCAACAACAGCGCCACAGCGCCAATATGCAGAAATGTGAGCAGCAAGCTCTGGCGCGGGTAATGTTCGGCCATCAAGAGCGTAATCGCATAGGTCTCCAGCAGGAAAAAGGGCGTCATCCAGACCAACACCTGAAACGCCGCCACGGACGCGGCGGCCTCTGCGCCGTAGAGGAGCGTAAGCACGTTCGGGGCCACGCCCACGGCCAGCGCCGCGCCCGGCAGCACGACCATAAGCCCGTAGCGCAGGCTCAGGTCGGCCAGGCGCCGGTAGTGGGTCATGGACTCCTGGCGCAGCCGGCTGAAGGTCGGATAGAGGGCTTTCCAGTAGCTCTGAATCAGCTTGACAACCACCCGGACCAGACTGTACGCAATGCTGTACACGCCGGTCAGATAGTCCCCGGCCACGACGTTGAGCAGCAAGATGTCGAGCCGGTGAAGAAGAACGTCGGCCAAAGAGAGCCAGTAAAAGGGGCGGGCCTCGGGCCAAAGCGTGCGCCAGCCGACCTGTTCTTGCCGGTCGCCCGTCAGCAGGCCGGTACGCATGA
>CAYZLP010000460.1:0-1821 GCA_964478635.1 uncultured Caldilineaceae bacterium | reverse complement strand
GCCAGGGCGCTCACATACTGGCCAAACTGGGTGACGCCCAGGATGCGGGTGATGAGAACCTGCAGCACGAAGCTGATCAGGATGCGCCAGATGCTGGAGCCGGCCAGTGCGCCGGTGTTGACAAGCACGCGGCGGCCCGTCGTGGACGAAACGGGTCCGGGTAGGGGAAGTGGAGGAGTCGGTTCTTCAGACGGCGCGTGCTGATCTTCCATCCTGCGATTGTATCACGCAGCAAGCAGGGCCGATAATTGGTATAAAATTGGAATTGCTGGAACCGGACCGACATGCAGACGGAAAGATTTATCGCTCATGTTGCGGGACGGAAGCCTGGAAACCGAGGTTTTCCGGCGAGAAGAGCCCTGGCCCGTGCATGCGCCGAAAACTCGGTTTCAAGCGCGATAGCGGGGCGGGCGACCGGTCAGGACAAAGGCGCGCAAATTGGCCATTTTCCAGAGCCGGTAGCGCCAGACGAAGTAGAGCAGCGCCAGGAGACCGCCCACTTCCCAGCCCCAGAGTTCAGGCCGCCGGGTAAATGCATACCAGTAGGCGTTGCCGATCTTTTCCTGTTCCGATCCTTCTTTCCGCCACTCATGGAAACGAAGGCCCCGAAAGGGCCAATAAAAAGTGTCGTGGAAATGCCAGATGCGGTCAAGCACGGCATGGCCCAGAAAAGCCAGCCCGAACAGGCGCAAGCGGGGAAAGCGACGCAGCGTCAGCCAGGCGACCCCACTATAGACAATCAGCGTATGGGCGAAGAGGACGGCCGACTTGTGCTTCTCATAGAAGTAAGCCCAGGCCAGCGGCTTGTCGATCAGGTCCGACCCCATGGCGGCCAGGGCAACGGCCCGGTAATCGGCGTCAGGCGCAAGATCCAGCATGTCTTGGGCCAGGCTTAGGGCGAGCCAGGTATAGGCAACGTGAGATTGAGGAAGCATGAGGAATCAGTTGCCGCGTTCCTCACGAACATAGGGCACACCCAGGGCCGCCGGCGCCCCGACCCGCTTGCGCATGGCCTCACGCGAGCTGATGACCAGGACCACGATGGTGAAGAGATAGGGCAACATATTCATAAAATAGCCGAGCGTCGGGTTCTGTAGGAAAAAGGGCAGATTCTGGGCATCCAGGGGCAGCCGGCGGATGGCGCCGAAAAGATATGCGCCCATGGCGCCCCGCAAGGGATCCCAACCGGCAAAGATCACGAGGCCGACGGCAATCCAGCCCGCGCCGGCCGTCATGCCTTCCACCCACAGGGGCGTGATGGCCAGACTCAGAGAAGCGCCGGCCATTCCGGCCAGCATGCCGCCCAGCACGACGTAGAAATAGCGCTGGCGAATGACGTTCACCCCCAGCGTATCGGCCGCGGCCGGATATTCGCCGATGGCCCGCAGTTCCAGGCCGGGCCGGGTGCGGTAAATATAGAACCAGGCCACAGGGACCAACAAGAAGCCCAGGTAGACGACGACGTTGTGGTTGAACAGAATCGGCCCCAGAACGGGAATCTCGCTCAGAAAAGGGATCGGGAAGGCAGGCAGGCGCGGCGCAGAGCGGATCTCGACGAGCGGCGCCCCCAGCACGGCGCTCATGCCGGTACCGAGGAAGGTCAGGGCCAGACCGCTGACGACCTGATCGGCCCGCAGCGTCACGGTCACGAATGCATGGAGCAGCGCCAGCAGACCGCCCACGCCGATGGCCGCAAGCAAGCCGATCCACGGATTGCCGGTGCCGTACGCCACGCCATAGGCCGTCATGGCACCCATGAGCATCATGCCCTCCACGCCCAGGTTCAGCACGCCGGAGCGCTCGGCGAAGATCTCGCCGATG
>CAYZLP010000459.1:1849-4712 GCA_964478635.1 uncultured Caldilineaceae bacterium | reverse complement strand
CTGACCGAAGATCAGGGCGGTACCGGTTACGCAGCCGCGGTCGAGATGGCCCAGCAGCTCATGGCCGATGCCGGCTATGCTGACGGCGCCGGTCTCACCCTGACCATCGGCCACAACGTGAGCGAAGGCCACGCCCGCATCGCGCAGGCCATCCAGGCCATGTGGACCGCTGCCTTCCCGCAGATTCAGGTCAACATTGAGACCCAGGAATGGGCCGTCTACCTGGACAGCATCGAGAATGATGCGCCCATGGAAAACAAGCCCGATGTCTACCGCCTGGGCTGGTGCAAGGACTATCCCCACGCCAACAACTGGGTCCACGAAGTCTTCAACCCGGATGCCGGCGCCAACCGCACCATGATGTCGGTCGACGATCCGCAGGTCGGCGACCTGATTGCCGAGTACACCCAGCTGACCTTTGACGCCCAGACTGCGTCGCCCGAGGATTCGCTGGCCATGTACAAGCGGGCCGAGCAGCTTCTGAACGACGAGATCGCGGCGATCATTCCCATCTACTTCTACACGGGCGTGCGCATCACGAAGCCGTGGCTGACCCGTGTGTATGCCGACGATCCCTACTTCGAATTCTGGACGCTGGATCAGGCAGCCCAGGAAGGCATGTAATTGCATTGTAGGAGCAGGCGCGTGCTGACAAGCGTAGCTTCATCTGCTCCAGATTAAACGGGCGCTAGCGGTGTGGTTCCATGCCGCTAGCGCCCGCTCGGGTTCATACCTGTCCGGCATCATCCTCTACGCTGCGCCATCCCTTCTCACCGCAGCGCGTCGGCCGGCATCTTCAGTGGAGTCCTCATGACTGCATATATTATCCGTCGCCTCCTCTATTCCATCCCGGTGCTCTTCTGCATCATTCTGGTGACCTTCGTCATGGCGCGCGCGCTGCCGGGCGGTCCCTTCGACCGGGCCGGTGATAAGACCTTGCCGGAAAGCATTCGCCAGAACTTGGAGGCAAAATATGGCCTGGATCGTCCGGCCCACGTGCAATTTGGCAACTATCTGGCCGACGTCGTCCGGGGTGATTTGGGACCTTCCTATTCCTACCGCGGTCGTAGCGTCAATCAGATTATCACGGAATCATTCCCCATTTCCCTCCAACTTGGCATCCTTTCGATCATGCTGGCGGTTATCATCGGCATACCGGCCGGCATCATTGCTGCCTTGAAACAGAATACCTGGATCGACTATTCCAGTTCTTTTGTCGCGATTTTGGGGGTGTCGATTCCGAATATCGTGCTGGGACCATTGTTGATCTATATATTTGCCGTGCAGCTTGGCTGGCTGCCGGCAGCCCGTTGGGGGGCTAACTACAAGGAATTTTATTTCGGCTGGATACCGCCGATGACAGTGGATTTTTGGCGTCACGCCATCCTGCCGGTCATTACCTTGGGCACGGCTTTCTCGGCAACCTTCGCCCGCCTTACCCGGGCCAGCCTCCTGCAGACGATTCGCGAGGATTACATCCGCACGGCCCGGGCCAAGGGTCTCAACGAATACGGCGTGATTATGCGCCACGCCATGAAGAACTCCCTGATCCCGGTCGTGACGGTCTTTGGTCCGCTCTTGATTGGCGTGGTGACCGGCACCTTCGTCGTCGAACGTATCTTCGGTATTCCCGGCATGGGAGAGTTCTTCGTCACCAGCGTCACGAATCGCGACTATCCCATTGTCCTGGGGACGACGCTGCTCTATTCCGTCGGTCTGGTGCTGGCCAATATCGGCGTAGACGTTACCTATGCCTGGCTGGATCCGCGCATTCGTTATGATTGATTAGAGAAGTCAGGCTCTTCCCGAAGCCTGACTTCTTGCATTCATTGCCAAAGCAATTCCTTTAGATTGGAAATCCCATTATGGCGGCAGGAACCTTAACCGCAGGCGAGAAGGCGGTGGCGCCGACCACCAAGCGCCGGACACCGACGGGCGACGCCATTCGCCAGTTGCGCAAGAACAAGATGGCTGTGGCCGGCTTCATCGTGATTGTGGTGATGATCTTCATCGCGATATTTGCTGACAACGTCGCTTTCCGCTGGCTAACCGGCGCGGAGCCTCAGCCCCTGCTTGCACCTTATCATTACGCCGAGGTCGATTTCGCCAACACCAATGCGCCGGCCTTTACGCGGACGGATGCGGGACGTTTCTACATTCTGGGCACGGATTACCTGGGCCGCGACAATCTGAGCCGCGCCCTGTACGGGACGCGCATTTCGTTGGCCGTCGCTTTCGTGGCCGCGACGGTTAGCCTCATCGTCGGCGTCATTTATGGTATGGTTTCCGGCTACGGTAGCCCGGGCCGAGACAACGTCATGATGCGCTTTGTCGACTTTCTCTACGGCTTCCCCCTGATCATTTTTATCATTCTGATGCAGGTCTATTTCAAGGCCCTTTCCGCGGCCGATGCCAACAACCCCATCGCGCGCTGGATTCTTGAGCTCGATCAGGCCATGGGCGGCATCTTTCTCGTCTTCGTGGCTCTGGGCCTGGTAAACTGGCTGGGCATGGCCCGCATTGCCCGGGGGCAGACGCTCTCTTTCAAGAAGAAGGAGTTTGTCGAGGCCTCTAAGTCGGTGGGCAGCAACGACACGCGTATCATTCGCAAGCACATCCTGCCCAACATTCTCGGTCCCTGTATCGTCGCCGAGACGTTGGCCATTCCGGGCTACATTTTGCTCGAAGCTTTCCTCTCCTTCATCGGTCTGGGCGCCAATCCGCCGACGCCTAGCTGGGGCATCATGATCTCTGAAACCTATCAGGCCATGCGCGTGGCGCCCCTAAACGTCTTCGTGCCCGCCTTTGCCTTGACCGTGACGACCTTGGCTTTCAACTTCTTGGGAGACGGTCTGCGCGATGC
>CAYZLP010000459.1:0-1749 GCA_964478635.1 uncultured Caldilineaceae bacterium | reverse complement strand
AAGACCAGAAGGAGAAGTCCATGCACAGCAAACGTTTCCTGGCCTTTGCGCTGCTTGTCGTAGCGTCCATGCTCTTTAGCGCCTGCGCTGCGCCTACCGTGCCTGCGCCGGCTGCTGAGGGCGAAGCCATGGCCGAGCCCGAAGGACCGGTGACCTTGCGTTACAATCTAGGCACCGAACCTCCCTCTCTCGATCCGTCGCTAGCCACAGATGTCACTTCCATCAACGTGATCAACGAACTCTTCCTGGGGCTGACGGAGCTCGACCCGAATACCCAGGAAGCGACCCCCATGTTGGCGACCAGCTGGGAGGCCAACGAGGACCAGACCGTCTGGACTTTCACCATGCGCACCGATGTGCCGTGGGTGAAGTACAACGCTGAGTCTGGCGCAATCGACCAGGTAATGGATGCTGATGGCAACCCGCGGTTTGTAACCGCGGGTGATATTGTCTATGGCGTACAGCGCACCTGTGATGCGGAAACTGCGTCAGATTACGCCTATGTGCTTTATGTGATTGCCGGCTGTGAAGCAGCCAACACCGGTGAAGGAGATGCCAGCGCTGTGGGCGTAGAGGCGCTTGATGATGCGACCGTTCAATTCACGCTGAACTACGGCGCCGGTTTCTTCCCGCAGATCGCCAGCATGTGGGTGACCCGTCCTCAGCCCCAGTGGGACATTGAGGAATTTGGCGATGTCTGGACCGAACCGGGCAATATGAGCGCCAACGGCCCCTTCGTCATGACCGAATGGATCCACAACGATAGCATGCGGCTGGAGCGCAATCCCAACTGGTTCGGTTGGACGGAAATGGCTGACGTTGCGGGCAATCTGGATGTCCTCGAATTGACGATGATTGAGGAAATTTCGACCGAGTTTGCGATGTTTGAGAACAACGAACTGGACTCCGCCGGCATCCCGCTGGAAATGATGGATCGGGCTCTCGCCGGGGACTACGGTGACAATTACGTTAATGCGCCGCGCAACTGCACCTACTATTACGGTTTCGTAACGGAAAAGGAGGGCATTAGCGATGTCAACGTGCGCAAGGCGTTGTCCATGGCCGTCGACCGCACGACGCTGGTTGACCGCATTCTGAAGGGCGGTCAGATCGAGGCGAATGTCTTCACAAATCCGCTCAACTATGGATCGCCGGCCGGCAATCCTGAGGTTGCGCCCTGGGCATTGCCCGAAGATGCCGGCGGCACCGGCTACGAGGCGGCAGTTGCGATGGCCAAGGATCTAATGACTGAAGCCGGCTATGCAGATGGTGCGGGCCTCAATTTCACCATTGGTCATAATGTGAGTGAAGCCCATGCTCAGATCGCCCAGGCGATTCAGGCCATGTGGACCGCTGCGTTCCCGGAAATCGTAATCAATATCGAAACCCAGGAATGGGGCGTTTATCTGGATTCACTGGATCGGGAAGCCCCTCTCGAAGGCAAGCCCGATGTCTTCCGCTTGGCCTGGTGTGCCGACTATCCCCACGCCAACAACTGGATCCACGAGGTCTTCAATCCTGAAGTCGGCAACAATGAGATCCTGATCAAGATGGACGATCCCCAGGTCGGTGACGCCGTGCAGCAGTTCTCTGCCCTGACGCAGCAGGCCCAGACTGCCTCTCCAGAAGAGCAGCTCGATCTGTACAAGCAGGCCGAAAAGCTGTTCATCGAGGACATTGCCGGCATCATTCCGATTTACTTCTACACGACGAATGTGGTGCAGAAGCCGTGGCTGGATCGGGTTTACA
>CAYZLP010000458.1:0-4718 GCA_964478635.1 uncultured Caldilineaceae bacterium | reverse complement strand
GTGCCCATCATCATGCTTACCGCCCGGGTTGAGGAGATGGATCGTCTCATCGGTTTGGAGCTGGGCGCCGACGACTATATCACCAAACCCTTCTCCCCCCGAGAGTTGGTGGCCCGGGTCCGGGCAGTTCTGCGTCGCGTTCAAGGCGATCTACAGACCAGCAGCATCATCCGCATGGACGATCTGGAAATCGATGAGGCCGGACGCCAGGTGCAGCGCAGCGGTGAAACGATCGAGTTGACGCGCATCGAGTTCAACCTGCTCATGATCCTCGCCCGCCATCCCGGTCAGGTGCTCTCCCGCAGCCAGCTCATGGACCAGCTTCACGGCGTCAGCAACGCAGGCTACGATCGCAGCATCGACGCCCACGTCAAGAACCTGCGCCGCAAGTTGGAACCGGATCCGGCCGATCCCCGCTACATCCAAACGGTCTATGGCGTCGGCTACCGGTTCAGCGGGGAGGCATGACCGTGCCTGGACACTGGAGTCGGCATGAGGGCGCTCCCGGCACCGCGCCCCCTTGGCGGGACGGCTCACAAGGGTGGCGCGCCCGCGACCCGGCCTGGCGGCAAAAACGGCGTTTTCTGCTCGGCCGTCTCATGGTCGGGTTCCTGTTTTTCACCGCCCTGATTCTGGGCGGCATGGCCCTCATGGCCTTCCTCGTCACCCGCTTCTTTGGCGGCGGCGGTCAAGACATTTTCATCGTCTGGATCGGCGGCTGCGGCCTGCTCTTCGCCATTCCCGTCCTCATGCTGGCCGGCGGCATTCGGGCTTACCGGCGCTACGCCACGCCGCTGGCCGACGTCATGGCCGCCGCCGATGCCGTGGCCGACGGCGATCTCACCGTCCGCGTAAATGAAGCCGGGCCGGGAGAATTCGCGCGCCTTTCCCGCTCCTTCAACCGCATGACGGCCGAACTGGAGCAAAGCGACCGCCTGCGCCGCAATTTGACTGCCGACGTGGCCCATGAACTGCGCAACCCCCTTCACATCATCCAGGGCAACCTGGAAGGCATGCTCGACGGCATCTACGAACCGAGCGGCGAACATATCGCCGCCACGCTGGATGAGACCCGGGCCTTGACCCGGCTCGTCGAGGATTTGCAGACAATCGCCGCAGCAGAAGCGGGTCAGCTCACCTTGATCACGGCCCCGGTTGACGTGCGCGAGCTGTTGGCCGATCTGGTCACCTCGTTCGGACCAATGGCCGAGACGGCAGGCATCACCCTCTCGGCCACCACCGATGGCGCCGCGGACGATCTCACGGTCATGGGGGATGTCGGTCGCCTGGATCAAGTGCTCACGAACCTCGTCACCAATGCCTTGCGCCACACGGAGACCGGCGGCGCGGTAACGCTCCATGCCGGGCCAACCGTAGCGGGCGTGCGCATCACCGTGACCGACAACGGCGAAGGCATCCCGGCCGACGATCTGCCCTACGTCTTCGAGCGCTTTTGGCGGGGTGATCCGGCCCGCAGTCACCGGGGCGGAGCGGGCGGCGGGCTGGGCTTGGCCATTGCGCGCCAGCTCATCGAAGCCCACGGCGGCGCGATCGAAGTCGAAAGCGAAGCCGGCCAGGGCACGCGCTTCGTCATCGATCTTGCCAGCAGGAACATACAATTGACCGCGGATTCAGCGGATTAGGCAGATTTTCGCCGATTCTTCCAGGGCAATAACGCAGAAAAGAATCAGCTTCAATCCGTCCGATCCGCCGAATCCGCGGTCTATCAGGCGTCGGAAATCAAAAAACTCCGCCCGGGCGGGCGGAGTTTATCGTGGGGCAGGATCCTCGGTCATGGTATCTAGCCGGCGTGACCGCCTCCAAAGCTACCACGGGGCGGGCCGGCGCTCTGGAGCTTCAACCATTCACCGGCATGCTCGAGCAGATCGCCGAGGCGGTAGAGCACGCCGCGCTCCGGGTGCTGCTGCCGGGCAAGCTTTGCGGCCCAGCGATCCTCGCGCAGACGCCCGAGTTCCTCTTCCCGTCTGCGCTTTGCGTAATCCAAATCATAGTGGTACAGCATAAAAACCCTCACTTTACTTGACGCTTTGCGACGTTGCACAGCGTTTACTTCCAATCAAAATACATTTATCAAGCGCAACAAGATGCGCCCGGATAAACCGCTACGCATCTTGCCAATATTCTAACGCGATGCGTCAATTTTGACAAGTGATAAATATCACAATTTGGCGCTTTGCAGGCGATTCGTCCGTAAATCGTAGTGCTTTTGTCCGTTGACAGGGACCGAATCCGGGCGCATACTGGAAGCAGATATCTGCTCCTCATCTGACTGGCAGCGTGGCTCAAATGGGTTGAAGGCCGCGCGGCGCCGGTCATTGTCGCGCCATGCTGACTCGACGTAGTGACGAGTTGCGTTGTTGATCTCTGTGTCGTTTCAATTTAGTAGGAGGATGATTTCCATGGGTTTACTGGACAAGTTCTTTGCCAAGTACGATGATGCCAAACTGGTCCGCCAAGTTGAACTCGCATTGGTCGAAGATCCCCGGCTCAAGAATGTGGGCGATATCAACGTTGTCAGTGAAAACGGCGTCATCCAATTGACCGGCCATGTACCCCAAGAGGTCGCAAAAGACCGAGCCGAAACCATCGCCGTCCAGAGCGTGTCGGCCATCGGACTGAAGTACGACCATGTGGAGAATCGGTTGGAGGTCGTGAAGTAGGGGTTTTGGAAAACTGATGCAATCGACTCGAGAGGCGCCGTCACGAACGTGACGGCGCCCTTTCATTACCCCACCGGCGGAAAGAGGATCGGCACCAGCGCATACGCCAAAAGCGTCACCAGGGTCCCCAAGGTGAGCGTGTTGATCACGTAGGCGGTCTCTTCCTCGCTCGGTTCGCGCATGAACATGGGGATGACGAAGGGACCGGGCAGCAGGATCATGGTCAAGACTGCAGCCTGGAAGGCGTCATCCAACCCCAGCCGTCCACCCACGATCCACAGGGCAAAGGGCACGCCCAGCACGAGCCAGATCGCCAGACGCACGCCCGCAGTCACGATGGGGCCGCGTAGCGCGCCGGGCCGCAGCTCCAGCCCATAGCCAATGACCAAGGCAACCAGGGGCGTGGTCATGGCGCCGACAAGCCCCAGCATCTCCAGGACACTGTCGAGCAGGGGCGCGGCGGCAAAGCGCGCGGGCAAGCCGAGCCGGTTGAAGAGCAGGCCGCCTACGATGGCCAGAATGACGGGCGTCTTGACGAAGCCGCGGAGCGTCGTGCCGAAGGAGACCGGCCCGCCGGCCATGCGGGTCAGGCCGGGAACGAGGATGAAGAAGACGAAGAGCACCTGGCCCAGGTCGATGATCCCGAATTTATGGAGGTTCTCCTGGCCATAGACCGCACCGTAGATGGCGTAGCCCAGCATCCCCGCCTCGAAGCCGGTAATGAGCGACGGGAAAACGGGCGAACCGATGCCCAAGGCCGGTCCTAGCCACCGGCCCAGCCAGAGCACCAGCCAGCAGGCGGCAAAGACGCTCACGCCGATGACCAGGTAGCGCAGCTCCACGCTCACCCGGGCGAAAGCCAGAAAGAGCGCGGCCGGCAGGGTCACGTTGACGATGAGGCGCTTGAGATCGTCGACGGTGGCGGGCTCAAAAAAGCGCAGGCGGCGCAGGGCCACGCCCGCCAGGATGATCAGGAGGATGGGCAGCACTTTGGCCAGGGCGGTGAGGAACATGGGGTACAGGCTCGTTTCAAGAAAGCGTTGAGATTGATCCTTTCCAACCCAACCATTATCGGTCGCATGTGGTGCGCTGTTGTTCCTATTCAGTTCGACCTGCATGGCGCACCAGGAGCTACATGCAGCGAAAAGTTGAAGGTCTCCGGCAGCCCATGCTAAACTCCCCGCGCGTCAATTGCCGTTGGTGACCGGACGTCACCGACCCGCACCAACGCTCACCCCAACCACCTGGCCAGCCACTTCAGCACTTCCTGCCGCATCTGCGCGGTCTCGTAGTGGCCGATGGGATAGCGCAGGAGCTGCCAGGCCTCGGCCGCGCCCTGCTCGGCATAGACGGCCGCCACGGCGTGATCGATGCGGGTCAGGCCGGCGGACGGGGTGAGGGGATCGTACTCGCCGGCCAGGCTGAGGTGAGGCCGGGGCGCAATGAAGGCGTTGATCTCGGCTGCGGTGAAGTGATTGAGCAGATCCGGCACGTAGTAGTAGACCCCGTGACCGTCCACATTCCGGCTTTCGATAAGGGCCTGGAAGTCGGTCAGACAGCAAAGATCGACGCAGACCGCCATGCGCGGATCGAGGGCAGCCAGCCACCAGGCCATGGTGCTGCCCATGGATAAGCCCAGTGTGGCCAGACGCGCGCCGTCTACGTCGGATCGGGTCAACAGGTAGTCGGCCGCCCGCAAACTATCGTAAAGCATCATGCCCCAGAGCACCTGCCCCCGCCAGAGCATCTCCTTGAAGACGGCCGTCTCGCTGCGGCCCCGGCGTTCCCCAAAGCACCAGTGATCGATGCAGAGCGCGGCATAGCCCTGGCCTGTGAGGGCTACGGCATAGGGCGGATCCTGGAGAACATCCCGCCCGCGAATCAACTCGTCCTTGCCCAGCACGTAATCGCGCCCGTGGGCGTGGTTGTAGAGCACGCAGGGCAAGGGTCCGGCCACGCCGAGCGGTTTCACGTAGTAGGCGGGAACCGGCTCCTCACCGTTGAGGTCGAGGACGAGCGTTTCCAGGTGATAGCCGT
>CAYZLP010000457.1:0-4727 GCA_964478635.1 uncultured Caldilineaceae bacterium | reverse complement strand
CGCTCAAATCAATCGCAATCGACTGTAAGGTGTGGTGTAGCCGCTTCGGATCGCATGCTGCCAACTCAGCAAGAGACGCAACCCCGGCCTGGGTAAGCATGTCCGCGTAGATGTTGCCGATACCGCAGATCCGTACAAATTCCGCGCAACGGCCCGCCGTCACCAATATATCCGGCGCGATTTGCAGGCGGTGAGCAAGCTCCTCACGCATGGACGGTTTCGACACTGCCGCCAACAGTCTGTCCGAGTTGTTGATCCCAGCAGCACGAAGTTGCAGGGCAAGCTCCGGAGAGATGCCAGAGAGCAAGGATACGTCGCAGGGCATGGTCGGACCACCTACTCGAGCGCTAGAGCAGTGTGCTTATGTTCGGCAGCTCGCTCAACAAGCAGTATCGTATAGCGCAGCAGGTATAGATGATTGAGGATGCCGGCAAGCGCTGCCTGATCTGCCAATCGACCGGAGAGTCGGCTAATCCGCGTACCATCTTCTCTTTGCGTGCATTCAATAAACATGCCGCTCATCTCATCCGACCAGCTGGGATCCAGGTTTCCGAATACTTCAATCACGTACTGGGCCGGCGCATGAATCGTCAGGTTTGCTGTTGAAGCCTCCTTCACCGTGTTTCCGTCCATCATGTCTCCTTTTGGTCTCAGACCTTCGGACGAACAGATGCAACCGGTCGCTATGATCGGTCGTGATTGAGTAATTAGATTCAGTCTAGAGGTCAGAAGTAGAGAAGGGAAGGGTAATAATTACGCAAAAACTACGTAATTCAGGTGATGAGCCCTGCGGCCCGCGCGCTGGCGACGGCCTGTCGTCGGCCATGGACGTGGAGTTTTTGGTAGATATTGGCGGCGTGTTTCTGCACCGTCCGCGTAGAGAGCTTCAATTGTGCGGCAATTTCCTTGTCGCTGAGGCGTTCGGCAAGCAGCAGCAGAACCTCCATCTCACGTGAAGAGAGTTCGATCCGATCAAGACGATCACGAGGTGAAGCCGAACGCATAACCTGTGGACCCGGCCGGCTGAGAACTTGTGCAACGAATTCCGGCACGATACGCCGCGCTAGCAACTCCTGCAACAGTGGCGTCAACGCGTCGCCGACATCAGCTATCAAACGGTATGCTCCCCGTCCAGCAGCAAGCCTGACGGCCTCCTCCAGATATTCGACAGCCGCGTCTTCTCTGCCCTGCGCTTGGTGCAACAACGCCCGACAGCAGAGCAGTTCCACCACAATGCGCATGTCGCGCTGCGCATAGATGTTGGTGCGACATTCGTCTAGCAGTTCAGCGGCGGTCGCTAGATTCTGCTCGCCGCCGAGGGCGATGTAGCTTCGGATTGCGACAGTGACAGGAAAAATCCATAACTGAGCGTTGAATTGCCCATGGAGATTTACGACAAATTCTTGCGGCGGGGGCACGAATACGTGACCCGTGTCTGCCATCCACCGCAACGCATTGGCCACCGTGATGCCTTGGGCCAGGTTGTGCCGGCGCACATAATGTTCGAGCCAGTCATATGCTTCGGCGCCCCTGCGCTCCTCGCCCAGCGTACGGTAAATGAGCACGAGACCGGTCAGTGCGTCGACGACGACGCGCCCATGATACAGATCCTGATTCTCCCAAATTGCCAGAAAATAGCGCTCCGCTGCGCTGAGATCGTTACGCTGGTAACAGAGCCAGCCAGTTGCATATTCGGACCATCCTCTGGCAAAGGACAGGCCGGCCTGTTCGGACAGCTTCAAGAGTTCTTGTGAGGCATATTCCAAATTGGTCAGGTCTGCCTCCTGATAGAAACCAGCGCAGACCATCAATTGGAGGCGCACTGCGCGCAGCGATGGCGGCAAATTGCGTAATTCATCCAGCGTAGATCGGATATCGGCGACGACGGTCTGTACCGGTTCGGATAGAAAACGGCCGAAGTAACTGGCAATCTCGGCATTGCTACGCTGAAAGTGGCATTTCTCGGGCAACACGTCCAGCGCGCGTTTGGCCAACTCCTGGGCCTCCAGAGGTTTGTCCGGTGCAATATGCTGCGCGCGCATGGCCACAACACTACCCTCGATTTCCCCACGCTGGGCTGCGCTGTAGGCATCAGCCTGACGGGAGAGGGCTGCCTCGGCTTGGTCAAGATGGTGTGCGGCAAGGACCAGCCGATGGCGGAAATGCATTTGATACGCGTAGCAGACCTGGATTCCCGCACGTTCCTGAACGCTCTCCGGCAATTGCTCCAGCCAGCCGCCAAGGCGTCGCCAATCGGTTGCGGCCATGACCGCACAGGATTCGCGCTCAACGATCTCCGCCGCCCGACGGGCATCGCCCGCTGCCAGGGCATAGCGCAGCGCTTCCTCAACGTGTTGGCGTTCATAAAACCAATTACTCAGACACAGATTCAAGTGGCGAATGGTTTCAACGCTCTGCGTGCGACGCAGGCGGACCAGCAAAAATTCCCGGAAGAGTTGGTGGTAGTTGTACCAGCTGCCGTATGGATCGAGCGCCTGCACAAAGAGATGCATTTCCAGCAAGCGTCTCAGCCATGTCTGTACATCAATGTCCAAATTAAGCGCGCGTGCGAGAATATGGCAGATGGATGGTGAAAACCGGTCCGGCAGCGCCGTGCTGCATAGCAGCAGCTGCTCTCGTACCGGGATCATTTCGAGTACTTCCTCAAGGAAGTACCCCGCAACCAATGAGCTGCCATCAATTTGCTGTTCCGCTGATAGCAGGCGTGCGTTGGGATACATGGAAGCCGACAGTCCCAGTAGGTTCAGACCTACCGGCCACCCTTCACTCTTTTGCACCAGGTTGGCGAGCGCGGTGGAAGGCAGCGGACCGAATCTCTGCAAATAGGCTTCAGACTCTGCTTGTGAAAAGCGCAGTTGCTTGGTGCGGATTTCCGCAAGTTCACCATGCCCGCGTAGGCGCCCTAAAGGCAGGGGAGGGTCCATGCGGGTGACCAGCACAATTTGCAGGGCCGCCGACATCCGTCGAATTAGCTGGCTGAGAAAATCGTGGATGGTGAGGTCCTGGATGAAGTGATAATCATCCAGGACCAGCACGAGCCGGCCGCTCAGATCGGCCAGATCGCGAATCAGGCGATCCGCCAATAGCGTGTCAGACAACTCATGCGCAGACGCCAACCCGGCGCGGCTGCGAACACATGCGCCGGGGCAGGCCGACTCGATGGCCGCAATCAGGTAGGTCAGAAAAACGGCAGGCGTATTGTCTGTTGGATCAAGCGATAGCCAGGCACAAGGAGAAGCAAGGTTTTCCACGTAAAGTCTTGCCAGCGTCGTCTTGCCATAGCCGGCCGGCGCACAGATCAGCACGACGCTGTGTGCCGCGTCAACGCTCAAATTCGTGAGGAGTTCTTTGCGCGGAATAACCGCATCGTTGACGCGCGGGGGTGTAAGCTTTGTCGTTATGATGCCAGGAATCGTTGTCGACACAGCGTCATGCATGGTTCAAAAACATCGGTCTTACGGGCCTGGGCAGATGGAAGCCACCGTGCCTATGTACACATGTTACGAGGATGATGGCTAAGTTTACCATACATTCGGCTACACCAAAGCGTCCATGGCCGCCAGATATGCGTCCCTGCCTGCATGATAGGTTACGTGCACGCCATCCTCCACAATCGGCTTGCCCGCCACAAGAACCCGATCCACCGCGCGGGGCGTGGCGCCGAAGATGACGCCGTCCGCCAGGGCTTGGACGTCAATGCCCGTCAGCGCAGGATCGTCGGCCCGGAGCCAGAGCGCATCCGCCGGCCACGCATCCGCCTGACCGATGGCGCGAAAGCCCGCCCGGGTTCCCATCTCCAGCAATTCAGGACCACCGGCCGCGACCAGGCGCTGTTCGGTGCGGCTGCGCTCGTCCAGCTCGACCGCACGCAGCTCTTCGAACGCGTCGGACGAACAGTGGCTGTCCACGCCGACACAGATCCCCGCCCCGGCCCGGATCAGGTCTGCCGTGCGCGGGAGGCCATCACCCAGATCGCGTTCGGTGGTGCGGCAGAGGCAGGCCATGGCATCGGCCGCACCCAGCCGCTGAATCTCATCGTCGGAGAGATGGGTGGCGTGAATGGCGACGAAATCCGGCGACAGCACACGGGCTTCGGCCAGAAGCGCCAGGGGCGTGAGTCCGTGCTCGGCCACACATTCCTCCAGTTCCCGGCGCTGCTCGGCCACGTGCATGTGAAAAGGCATGCCGCGATCCCGGGCGAAGCCGGCCAACGCCATGACGTCCGGCAGAGGCACGGCGCGGATGCTGTGCGCAGCCACGGCGATACGAATGTGCGGATCATGGGCATGGCGCGCCTCTAGCGCCTCCACATCGGCCATGACCTGCTCAATGCCGGGATCGACGAAGCGCCGTTGGGCCGCCGCGAGTTCCTGACCATAGCCGGCCCGCAGATAGGCCGTGCGGATCAGCGTCAGGCGGATGCCCGCGTCCCTGGCCGCCTGGATGACGGCCTCGGCCATGGCCAGGCGGTCGGCGTATGGGCGCCCATCCCTGGCATGATGCACGTAGTGGAATTCGCCTACGGCGGTCACGCCGCTCATGGCCAGCTCCATATAGGCGAAACGCGAAAGCGCGTAGATCTTGTCGGGATCCAGGCCCTCGACCAGGCGATACATGAGGCTGCGCCAGGACCAGAAGCTGGCGGCCGCAGAGGCCGGGCGTTGGGTCCGTCCGCGCAGCGCGCGCTGAAAGGCATGGGAATGGGC
>CAYZLP010000456.1:0-4728 GCA_964478635.1 uncultured Caldilineaceae bacterium | reverse complement strand
CGCGGCGATGCGATGCTCGCGCAGCGCCCCCCGGTCGGAGAATTCGAATGCCGCCAGCGCCCCCGGCAATTCCATCAGCTTCTCGAGACTGCTCATTGGTATTCCTCCCGTCCCCTTGTCCTGTTTGCTCAGACGATCGCCTCGATATCGGCCAGCCGCCGGTACATGAGCCCGATGATGTCGTTCATCGACGCATCGGCGTTATCCAGAAAGCAGAACACGTTGGCCATCACGCCCATCACGATGTCCAGCCCCCCGGGCCCGCTCAGGAGTGGCAGACCGGTCCCTTCGCACCGTTCGAGAAGGACGGGCGCCTGTACGGTCGGGGCGCCAGCGATGACAAGGGGAATATGCTTCTGCCCATCTTGGCCGTCGAGGCGCTGCTCCAAACCGAGGGCGCGCTGCCCGTCAACCTCAAGTTCTTCTTTGAAGGGCAGGAGGAGATCGGCAGTCCCAACCTGCTGCCCTTTATTCAGACCCATCAAGATGCCCTGGCCTGCGACATGGTCGTCAGCGCGGATGGTGGCCAGTGGGCGGAAGATCAACCCGCGCTCATGGTCGGCCTGCGCGGCCTGGCCAGCGTGCAGATCGACGTGACCGGCCCCGATCATGATGTTCATTCGGGGATGTACGGTGGCGCGATCCAGAATCCGATTCATGCCCTGACGGCGATTCTGGCTTCCATGCGTGCCGCCGACGGCACGATTTTGATCGAGGGCTTCTCCGATGATGTGGTCTCGTTGACGCCGGCCGATCGGGCCCACATTGCCGCCGTGCAATTTGACGAGAAGCAATTTCAGAGCGGGATCGACGTGGACGCCCTCTTCGGCGAGCCCGGCTATACGACGCTGGAACGACGCTGGGCACGGCCTACGCTGGAAGTTAACGGAATATGGGGCGGTTTTCAGGGTGAAGGAGTCAAGACCGTGATTCCCAGTACGGCCCATGCCAAGATCTCCTGCCGGTTGGTGGCCAACCAGAACCCCACGGCAATTATCGACTGCATCACTGAACACGTGCGCAAGCATACGCCGGCCGGCGTACGCGTCACGGTCACGCCTTACGAGAGCGTTGCCGCGCCCTATCTTATGGCCGATGACCATCCGGGCAACCTGGCGGCCCGGGACGTGCATTTGCAGCTCTACGGCAAGGAGCCCTACTTCGCCCGGAGCGGCGGCAGCATTCCGTTCTGCAGCCTCTTCCTCCAGAGCTTGGGCGTTTACACGGTCAACTTCGCTTTCGCCCTGAACGACGAGCGTCAACATTCACCCAACGAATTCTTCCGCCTCGCCAGCTTCCGCCGCGGTCAGCGCGCGTATGGGTTGTTGTTGGCGCGGTTGGGCGAGGGGTAGGGTTCTAGGGGGTGGGGTTGTGGGGGAGCCGGGGTCGATAACCGCCTGGGCTCGCTAATCCCACAATCTCATACCCCCCAACCCCACAACCCTGCCATTGGAACCTCCACCACTGGAACATGATGACAAAGACAAGGCGCGTGCATGCGCTGGAGCGGCAAGTAGAACGGTTGGAACGACGGATCGATGCGCTGGAGCGGGTCGGCAATCGCTATTCCTGGGTGCGGCTGGTCATTTTTTTGCTGGGGGCGACCGCGGTCTTCGGCGCCTATTTTATTTGGGGGCTTTGGCCCTTTTTGGCGGCTCTGGCCGCAGCGATAGGCCTTTTCGTCGGTGCGGTCTGGCTCCATCGACGAGTGGAGCAATCGCTGCGGCGTCATGCGGTCTGGCGTGATTTCAAACGTACCGAGATCGCACGCGCAACCCACGATTGGGCCAGCCTGCCGCCAAGCACGGAGGGCGCACCCCGCTACGATCATCCGTTTGAGGCGGATCTCGACCTGGTGGGCGAATACTCGCTCCATCGACTGATCAACACGGCCGTCTCCAAGCCGGGGAGCACGCGCCTGCGCGACCTGTTGACGACCGAACGGCCCGATGCCGCAGCTACGGCCCACCGGCAGGCGTGCGTCCGGGAGTTGACGCCGCGGATTCTGCTGCGCACGCGGCTGGACGTGGCGGCCCGGGCCTCCGTGGGGAAGGACACAACGTGGGATCCGGCCGGCCTGCTTGCCTGGCTGGCCAAGGCGCCGGAAGCGGGGCCCAGCCGCTGGGGCTTGCTGCTGCTTGTCGCATTGGCGCTGGTCAATCTCGCTGCGCTGACCCTCGATTTCCTGGGCATGCTTCCCCGGATCTGGACCGTGACGCTGCCGATCTATGCAGGAACCTACTTCGTGCTGGCGCGCAACAACCCCGCCGTCTTCAAGGAAGCAAGCCACCTGCAGGATGCCCTGCGCCAGCTCGGCGAGGTCTTCTCCGTGCTGGAGTCATTCGGCTATGGCGGAACGCCCTGCCTGGCCGATCTCTGCCGGAGCTTCCGTGACCCGGCCCGGCGCCCATCGGCGGCCCTGCGCCGCATTTCGGGCGTGGTTGCCGCCACCGGCATTCAGGGGAACCCGTTCTTCTGGCTGCTGCTCAATCTGGCCGTGCCCTGGGATTACTTTTTTGCCCTGCGTTTGGCGAAATTCAAGGCGGAGATTGCCGACGAAATGCCCGCCTGGCTCGCCGCCTGGGTTGAAGTGGAGGCATTGAGTTCCCTGGCCAATCTCGCCTACCTCAATCCCCACTATGCCTACCCGGCCGTCGCAAATGGAGAAGATGGCGCGCCCGTCTTTGCCGCAAGAGCCATGGGCCATCCGCTCCTGCCCGACAGTGAAAAGGTGGTCAACGACTTTGCCGTCGAACGCCTGGGCGACGTCACCCTCATCACCGGCTCCAACATGGCGGGCAAGAGCACGTTTCTGCGCACTGTGGGGGTCAACTTGATCCTGGCCTACGCCGGGGGGGCGGTGGACGCCGCCGAAATGAGTACGGTGCTGTACCGGCCCTTTACCTGCATCCGGGTGAGCGACTCGGTCACCGGGGGCTTTTCCTATTTTTATGCCGAGGTGAAGCGCCTGCGCGCGCTGCTGGATGCCCTCGACGCCGACGATCCGTTGCCTCTCTTCTTCCTGATCGACGAAATCTTCCGAGGGACAAACAACCGGGAACGTCTCCAGGGCAGCCGGGCCTACGTTCGCCGGCTCGCGGGCAAGCATGGCGTGGGCCTCATTTCTACTCATGATCTGGAGTTGGTGAAGCTGGCCGACGACTTCGCCCAGATCGACAACGCTCACTTCCGCGACGACGTGCAAGATGGACGCATGGTTTTTGACTACACCCTGCGTCCCGGTCCCTGCCCCACGACCAATGCGTTGAAGATCATGGCGCTGGAAGGATTGCCCGTAGAAGATGACACTACCTATGACCAACGTGAGGAACTATCATGATCGTGAATCACTTGCGTGAAGCCAATATCCGAAAAATCCATGCCGACCTCGACTTCATCCTGGATTGCTTCCAGGAGGTTCTGACCGATCTGGGCGAAGATGCCCTGGCCCAACAATTGCTCCGGCCCAATCAATCACCCCCGCCGTCCGCGCTCCAGCAGCCCAGGCGCAACGCCCAGACCTATTCGATTGCCTTTCAGTTGCTCAATATGGTCGAGGAAAACGCCTCGGTCCAAATGCGGCGCGTCATTGAGCGGGAAGGCAAACTAAACGAAGTGTCGGGCCTGTGGCAGCAGAATCTGGAACGCCTTGCCGCGCAAGGCCTTACCGATGCCGAGATTGCGGCCGACCTTGCCCGCATTCGCGTCGAGCCGGTCCTGACCGCGCATCCCACCGAGGCCAAGCGCGCCACCGTCTTGGAGATCCATCGCCGCCTCTACCGGCTGCTGGTGGCTCGCGAAAATCAGATGTGGACGGAGTCGGAGCAGCAGGCGATTCGTAAGGCCGTCAAGACCGAACTGGAACTGCTGTGGCGCACCGGCGAGATCTATCTCGAAAAACCGGACGTCGCTTCGGAGCGACGCAATGTGATCTACTACTTGCGCAACGTCTTTCCCCAGGCGTTGCCGGAGCTGGACCGGCGCCTACGCTTTGCCTGGCAAACGGCCGGCTTCGACCCCTCGCTGATCGAGACGCCGCTGCAGTTGCCGCAGGTAAGCTTCGGCAACTGGGTCGGCGGTGACCGGGATGGTCATCCTCTGGTCACCGAGGCGGTCACCCGTGAGACACTGGGCGAGCTGCGCGCGGCCGCGCTGGACCTGCTGCACGAGCAGTTGATCGCGCTCGCAGTCCGGCTCAGCCTTTCCGACCGTCTGCAAACGCCCTCTCCCGCTTTGCTGGAGCACATCGACCGTATCGCCAATTTGCTGGGCGATCGGGGCGCGGAGGCCGTCCGCCGCAATCCCAATGAGCCCTGGCGTCAGGTCGTCAATCTCATGATCGCCCGCCTGCCCCTCGAGGCGGAGGGGCAGACGACTGCCGCCTTCGCCAGCGCCGCCGAACTGCTCGATGAATTGCTGCGCCTGCGCGAAAATCTGCTCGAAGTTCAGGCCAAGCGCATCGTTGACATGGAGCTCGACCCGTTGATCCGTACGGTCCAGACCTTCGGCTTTCATCTGGCGGCGTTGGACATCCGCCAGAACAGTCGCTTTCACGATCTGGCCGTCGCCCAGCTGGCCTCGGCGGCGGGATTGGACGGCGCCGACTTCCCCAACTGGGATGAAGCGCAGCGCCTGGCTTTCTTGGAACGCGAGCTGGCCTCGCCCCGCCCCTTCACCCGACCCGACATGAGCGTGGGCCCCGAGGCCGCTGCCGTGCTGGCCTGCTAT
>CAYZLP010000455.1:0-4735 GCA_964478635.1 uncultured Caldilineaceae bacterium | reverse complement strand
CAGATCTTTGTCGTCGGGCAGTCCCTGCTGATTGCAGGTGTGGGCGCGGTTCTGGCTGCACTCCTGGCGCTGGGCGGCGTTGGCATCGCCTGGCAACTCCTCCTCTTCATTTTCATTGCAGCGCTGGGCCTGCTCCGCCAGCCACGGTCCGAAGCGCCCGTCGGCGCCACCCAGGAGACCGTTTTCGGGCTGGAACGACTGGTCGGCCAGGAAGGCGTCGTCATCACAACCATCGACCCGGAGCGCCTCACCGGTCGAGTCCTGGTCGATCATGAAACCTGGCGCGCCTACTCCGACACCGGTGAACTCATTCCCGACGGCACCCAGGTCTTCGTACTGGCCGTTCAGGCTGACCGCCTCCGGGTGCGCCCCATCCCCAACGAACCGCCGCCCCGTCCCAGCGCCCGGTGGGCCTAATCTGATCGCCATCAATTGACCAGGTGCAGGCCGCTTTCCGTGGCCAATTGCCGAGCCTGGAGCACGTCCCGCTCGGGCAGCGGATGGGCCAGCGGGCCGCGGACATGGGCGGGCGCCTGATATTGGGTCAGCAGGCTCACCCGGAGATCGGGCCGCGCTGCCAGCCAGGCCAAAACCGGCCGCGTGCAGCAATCAAAGTGACCGGGCATGAGCAGGTGGCGGACGATGACATCGGCCGGGCCGGCCCGAACCCGATCGATGGCCGCCGTCACGACGGGCCAGTAGCGGGGCATGCCGCCCAGCGCTTCTCCACAGCCGCCTTCGGGACCAAATTTCAGATCGGGCAGGAAGATGTCGATGGCGCCGATCAGCAAGTCGAGTGCGCTGTCGGTGAGATAGAAATTGCTGTTCAACACCGCGGGAACCGTCTTCTGTTCCCCTAACGCCGCCAGCGTCGCCAGGATGAAAGGAATGTGGGGCGCGGGGTCACCGCCGATGAAGCAGATGGAGCGGGCCCCTTCAGCCTGCCGCCGGACGATGCGCGCGGCCAGCTGTTCCGACGTGACGGCAATCCCGTACGTGGGGCGAAACGCGAACTTCGCCGCGGTGCAAAAGGTGCAGGTGGCCGTGCAGCCGCTAAAGAAAATGGCATGGGCGGGCCGCAGCGCCTCCTCCTCGGCCAGATGCAGCATCTCGCTGGCGACATAGCTGACGGCTCCCACCCGGCAGACGCCACTTGCCGTCGCCCGCTCCGTACCGCACTCGTGGGGACAGAGCGAACAGTCGGTCAAGTGTCGTTGGGCGGCCGCGACCCGCGCGTCGAGTTTCATGCTTGCCTCCCCTTATAGAAACGTCACTTGACCTTCGTACATTCCGGCCGGTTTTTCACGCTGGAGGAATATGGACGAAGGTCGAATAAGGTGACAATCAGGTGCGCCAGAAATTGGCGCGCAGCAGATCGTCCAGATCGAACTCACGCACGCCGAGCACCCGCCCGCCGGTGGGCGTCTTCTCCACCGTGACAATGGCAGCCGACATGAAGATCCCCTTGCCCAGATAGATGAGGTAGCGCCGATTGGCGATTCGTCGCCACCGGTAGAAGGTCGCGACCTCCGCCACAGCCCGGTCGTCGATGCAGGGCTCCTGGGTCATGTCCACGTCCACACCCAGCGCATCCATCTGCTCGCAGCTCGTGCAGAGACCGCCGTCATCTACGCATGCGCTGCAATAGGTCAGGCGGCAGCGTTCGCAGGCGGCGCTGTGGGCCGTGCAGTGATGGCCTCCGCAGATGGCGCAGGCTGCCATGCAGGCGGGGCAGAGCGATTCACCACCGATAGCGCAGGCGGTGACATGATCGGCGCAATAGGCGTGGCCACAGGCCATCTGCGTCACATGCTGGGTGCAAAAGAGTTCCCCACACGTTGCGCATCGGGTTCCGCAGTGGGCGCAGCAGTCCGTGCCACACGCTCTGCAGGCGCTCTCTTCCGCCACGACGGCAGCGCACGCTGGACAGCGCAGCAGACACTCGCCGCAGACCCGTGCGCCTGTGGCGGGATTGGCATGATAGAAGCCCGGCCCGACCGCCTTCCCGCAGGCATCACAGCGCACGATGCAGTTCAGACAGAAGCGTTGCCCGCTGGCGGCGCAGGTCTCAACGTGGGCGCTGAACTGCTGGCATCCAGGACAACGCACGGCGCATTCCCGGCAGATCAGTTCGACCTGCTCCCGGGCATCGGCCACGGCGTCACGCCGCAGATGACTCGTGCACTGGCGGGTTCCGCAGGCCGCGCACGTCTGCTGGCAGGCCAGGCAAACCGCATCATCGCAGACGGGGCAGCGCGCCACGTGATCGGTGCAGGCGTGACCGCCGCAGGCCCAGCAAAAGGCACTGCACTCAGCACAGTTCTCTTGCCGGCAGACCGGGCAGACGTGAACGCCGCACTCGGCACAGAAGATCTCCCGGCAGCTCGCACAGGTATGCCGGCAGGCGGCGCAGGTCAGGTGCCCGTAATGGTCGATGGCCACCTCATGGGCAGGCTCGCCGCAGGCGAAGCAAGGCGGCCGCTGCAGGGAACCGTCGTACAGATTGCGCTCCACGACCACGGGCAGGGAATGGATTCCAGACTGCAGCGTCAGTTCGGCCACGGCCGTCGGAATCTCCAGGACAGCATAGCTGCTCAGGGCAATGGTGACCCGCAGGCGATGGTTCTCGATCTCCTCATCGATCTTCCGCTGTAGATCGGCTTCCAGCGTGCGGCGCTGCTGGAATTCGGGATCATAGGCATCGTACACTTCATCGATCTGTTGCTGGTAGTAGGTGATGAGCCGGGAAAGAACCTTGTGCAGGCGCGGCAGAATCTCGGCCTCGTGGGCGACGCACCGCAGATCGGCATGATAGATGGCAAATTTCCGCGCCGCCTCCCCATGACGCACCAGATGAGTCATGGGTGGCAGGCTTCCCTCCCCCCTGTCACCGTCAGCCTCAGTCTTACCCTCACCCTTATCCTCCTCCGCATCTGCCAACGCCCCGAGATAATCAAATCCCCCATCGCCAACCTGGGGTTCGCCCCGGAGCGGCGTTCGCACGCCCTCGTCATCCACTACCACGGTGTAGAGTTCCTCGCGTTTGTCGTCGGCGCGATAGGTGATGTGCCACGTAAAGGCGAAGAGCGGACGGTAGGTTTCCCGGATTTTCAGACCCGCAACCGCGGCGTTGACCGGGCGAACGGCCTGGAGAAGTTCCTCACCGGCTTTGTGGCGCGCGGGCAACTGCTGTACCGTCATTGCGCTGCCCTGATCGAGATAGCTCATCATGCGGTCGAAGATGCGGCTGCCGTAGGCGACCAGTTCTTGACCGCTGCCCAGGTCTACATGCTGGAAACAGAGCGTCAGCGTCTCTTGCCCGAAGTGTGCAGCCAAGGGTTCGGGCAACTCGACGCGCAGCGCGCCCTGCTTGCGCCGATCGAGCTTGGTGACGGTGGCACCAAAGGCGGTGAAGTAGTCGAAGGTGAATTGTCGCAGATCGGGCGGCGCATCTGCATCGATACGCCCATTTGTTCGTAATGTCATTGGCGGAGATTATAGCACACCGGAAATCATGCGTTACTTTTCCACCCCCAGTACGTCTTGAATGATTATGAAAAGTGATGGTAAAATGGTACAACTTTATGTCACCAACCGTGGAGGAAACCACCAGATGCGAGAACAAATTGAACAGTTCCTTGAGTATCTGGTAGAGGAGAAATCCTGCACCCCGAACACCATTGCCGCCTATCGAAACGACATTTCGCAATTTGTTGAGTTTCTGGAAAATTACAGCACTCCCCAAGGCACAGAAATCACGACATGGCGCGATCTCGATTCCGCAGTGGTTCAGAATTATCTTCTCTACCTCAAGGAGCGCCAATATGCTTCGTCGACGGTTGCGCGCAAATTTGCGGCCGTCAAGAGCTTCTCCGACTATCTCGAACAGAAGCATCTAATCGAGGCCGATCCGACCGAGAAGCTCGAGTCTCCCAAGGTAAAGAAGAGCCTGCCCCGCTCCATCGGGCCGGAAGAAGTGGAGTTGCTGCTCAGCGCGCCGACCAAGACGCGCACGCCCAAGACTTTGCGGGACAAAGCGCTGATGGAAACCCTCTATGCCACGGGCATGCGGGTGACGGAATTGGTCAGTCTGAATGTCGAGAATGTCGATTTGGAACGGGGCGCCATCACCTGTGGCGAAACGGACCGCCGCAGACGCGTCGTACCGATCTATGACCAGGCCCGCTTTGCCCTGGAAGAATATATGATGCAGGGTCGACCCCACCTACTCATCGACGAGGCAGAAAACGCGCTCTTCCTCAACCACCGGGGACAGCGTCTGACCCGCCAGGGATTGTGGCTGATCCTCAAGCGCTATGTCGAAGAAGTCGGCATTACCGACCAGGTAACGCCCCATACGCTGCGCCATAGCTTCGCCACTCATCTGCTCGACAAGGGCGCGGGGTTACGCGAGGTACAGGCGCGCCTCGGCCACGCCAACATCAGCACAACCCAAGTGTACCGGCAGATGGCGGACGAACAGGACGGCCTCGTTGTCGACGGCAAACGCATTGGCGCCAACAACGCAGTTGTGAACGAGCAGTAGATCTGCCCGCACTGAACCAAATCGACCGCGGATTTGGCGGATTCCGGCGGATTTTTTATAGGCAATCCGTCCCAATCCGCCAAATCTGGTTTATTCCGCGGTCTATTGGCGAGAAATTGAGATCTGCCCGCGCAGAATTCGACAAGTTGATTAAATCAGATTTTCCGTTACACTTAGGCAGTCGGGATT
>CAYZLP010000454.1:0-4765 GCA_964478635.1 uncultured Caldilineaceae bacterium | reverse complement strand
CGTCATGTCCCATCTGACGAGCCGCTGCGTCCGGGCCAGGAGTTGGCCCTGCTCATCCCGATTGCAGGCGGCGGCCGGTTCGTAACCACGGCATCCAGTGCGTGAGCGATTTCTAATCCACCCGTCCCATTTTGTTCGAATCCATCTTGATTCCAGGAGGCAAACCATGGCAGTCTCAGCCCAAGCAGCGGATGCAGTCAGCGTCAACGGTCACGGCGACGGTCGCAATGGCCACGAGACGATCTATGTGGATCAGTTTATCGACGGTATTCTCGATCCGGCCAAGCCCATGTTGGGTCCCGTACGGGATGGCGGGCACATCATCGCCAATACGACGCCCGGCTGCTGGGGTCCCATGCTTACGCCCGAAATCCGCGGCGGCCATGAGGTGACTCAGCCCGTCGCCGTGGCGGGCGCTGAGGTCGGCGATGCCATCGTAATCCGTATCAAGGACATTACGGTCACATCTCTGGCTACGGCGTCGGGCAACGACCAGATGATGGAAGGGCGTTTTCTGGGTGATCCCTATGTGGCCGGCAAGTGTCCCGGGTGCGGCACGCTCTATCCCAAAACGGTGGTCGAAGGCGTGGGCCAGGAGTCGATCCGCTGCGCCAAGTGCGGAGCCGACGCTGCGCCCTTTACCTTTACCAGCGGCTACACCATCTTCTTCGACGAAAACCGCACCGTGGGTTTGACCTTGCCGCAGGAGGCGGCGGAGGAGATTGGGGCCGATGCCAAGCGCTATGGGGCAGTACCCGAAAAGTCGATTCAGAATTCCGTGCTCAGCTTTGCGCCCCACGATCTGGTGGGATTGGTCGCCCGGTTACGCCCCTTTATGGGCCAGTTGGGTACCACGCCCTCCCATCCGATTCCCGATTCCCACAACGCCGGTGATTTTGGAGCTTTCCTGGTCGGCGCGCCCCATGAATACGCGGTCACGCCCGAGCAGCTGCAGGCGCACAAGACCGACGGCCATATGGACATCGATGCCGTCCGCGCCGGCGCGATCCTGATCTGCCCGGTCAAGACCCCGGGGGGCGGTGTCTACCTGGGCGACATGCACGCGCTGCAGGGTGACGGTGAGATTGCGGGCCACACCTGCGATGTCTCCGGCGTGGTGACGCTACAGGTTCACGTTATCAAGGGATTGAATATCGACGGCCCGATTCTGCTGCCCGTGACCGAGGATCTACCCTTCCTGGCCAAGCCGTTGACGGCCGAAGAGCGCCGCCGGGCCGAGGAAGTGGCAGCGGCCTGGAACGTACCCGCCTTGGAGGAATCGGCCCCCATCTCTGTCATCGGCACCGGTCCGGATCTGAATGCGGCCACAGACAACGGGCTGGCCCGGGCCGCGGAACTGCTCGGCATGACCGTCCCCGAAGTGAAGAACCGGGCCACCATCACCGGCGGCATTGAGATCGGCCGCCACCCGGGCGTGGTCCAGGTCACCTTCCGTGCGCCCCTCGACCGTCTGGAAGCCCGGGGCCTCCTGCCCTTCGTGCGCGATCAGTACGATCTTTGAGCGCTTCAATTCAGTGCAAGTAGATAGACCATAGAACGCGGATGAGGCGGATTTACCGAATCTACGCGGATTTTCATCCAGATCGATCAGCGGGAATCCGCCGAATCCGCTCAATCCGCGTTCTATTTGGCCATTGGCTGAATCGTTACGCCTGCACTGCGAAAATCCGCCTCATCCACGGTCTATCAAGATCAGGCTTCTATGAGCCACATCCTGAGCGAGATCATCAACCATGCCTTCGGCATTGTCTTGAGCCCGGCGCCGATCATTTCGGTGATCCTGATATTGCTGACGAATCGCGCGCGCTGGAACAGCGCGGCCTACGTCGCGGGATGGCTATTCGGATTGATGGGGGCGATCCTGCTCGGCATCGGGCTGACCGTGCTCTGGCGCCGCACGCTCACGGTCGACTCGATCCACACGGGCGTGACCGTCAACTTTGTGTTGAGCGCGATCTTCCTGGTGATGTCGCTCGTAACGCTGCTGCAGCAACCCAACGTTGGCAGCGAAGATGAGATGCCGGAATGGGCGCAGCGAATTGACGATCTGCGCCCCGTGCATGCCGCAGGTCTGGGCTTCATCGGTTCTGGCTTGACGCCCAAGAACGTTCTGCTCACCCTCAGCGCGACCTTCATCATCGTGACGGCCGGCGCCTCTACGACACAGACCGCGGAATTGCTCTTCATTTTCACCGTCATGGCCTCAATGGGCATCTTGACCCCGCTGCTCATCGGGGCTGCCGGCGGTGACCGTGCGACCGCCGCGCTTGAGCGGTGGAAAGCGCGTTTGATCCGCCACCGCTATATCGTGCTCGCCCTGGTCTTCTTTATGATGAGTGCAACGATGTTCAGCAAGGGGCTGGCGGCGCTCGCAAGTTAACCATTCATCATTATCTATTTTCGATTAAAAATTTGAATAATAATTAATCGAAAATAGATAATGGTAAATAATTAAGTGGTTGAGAGCGCCAGTGCGGGGTCATAGTTCGGTGACTGGTGCCGGAAGTAGGTGTTGTACAGCTCAGCGTAGTGGCCGCCGGCCGCCATCAGTGCGTCGTGGCTGCCTTCCTCGATGATTTTGCCCTTTTCCAGAACAACAATGCGATCTGCCGCGTTGATGGTGGGGAGGCGATGGGCGAGGAGGATGGCGGTACGCGCGCGCAGCACCTCTTCCAGCCCTTCCTGAATTTGCGCTTCGGTGAGGGGGTCGACGCTGGCCGTGGCTTCGTCCAGGATGATAATGCCGGGATCCTGGATGAGCACGCGGGCCATGGCGACGAGCTGGCGCTGGCCCATGGAGATGCCCCGGCCTTCCTCGCCCACGGGCGTGTCGATGCCGAACTCCAGCGCGTCGAGCCAGTCACCGCCGCCGATGCGCTGAGCCACGGCCAGTATCTCGTCGTCGCCGGCATCGGCCTTCGCATAGCGAATGTTGTCGGCCACCGTGCCGGAGAAGAGAAAAGGCGACTGGGGCACAATGCCCAACCGGCGTCGGTAGGAAGCCAGGTCAAAAGTGCGAATGTCCTGGCCATCGATGAGCAAGCGGCCGTCCTGAAATTCGTAGAAGCGGGCCACGAGCTTGCCCAGACTCGACTTGCCCGCGCCCGTATGGCCGACCAGGGCGACCGTTTCGCCCGCAGGGATCGTGAAGCTGAAATTGCGCAGCACCGTCTCTTTGTCGGTGTAGGCAAAGGTCACGTTGTCGAACTCCACACGGCCCCGGAGGCTTCTCACGTAGCGGTCGTCTGTCTGCGTCACCCGGGGATCCGCGTCGATGAGGGCAAAGACCCGCTCGCTGGCCGAAAGGCCGAGCTGGAACTGGCTCCAGAAGGAGGCGATGCCCGTCAACGGGAACCAGAAGAGCGCGATGCTCTCCACGAAGAGAAACCATTCGCCTGGCGAGACCGCACCGTTCAGGACGCTTAGTCCGCCGAAATAGACGATGATAGCCGTGCCGATGCCGGCCATAGCCGTGAGCACGGGGAAGATCGCGCTGAAGACCAGCCCCTGGCGCAGATTGATGCGGTAGGATTGCCGGTTGACGACGCTGAAGGCGTTGTAGATATTCAGCTCCTGGCGAAAGGCCTTGGCCACGGCGATGCCGGTAACCGACTCCTGGACGTTGGCGTTCACCTCGGCCAAGACGCGGCGGGCTTGCTTGGTCGTCTCCCGGGCGATGCGGCGGAAAGCCAGCGCCGTAATGATTACGAACGGGGCGAGGGCCGCCGCCACCAGGGCCAACCGCACGTTGATCGTGAAGAGAATGGCAAAGATGATCAGCACCAGCAAGATCTGGCTCATTAGATTGAGCGTCAGCGTCACGACCGTGGCGAAGTCCTGGGTGTCCGACGTGACGCGGCTGACGATCTTGCCCGTCGAATACTCGTCATAGAAGGACATGTCCCGGGCCATGACCGCATCGAAGGCATCTGCCCGCAGTTCCAGTACGACGTCGCCCACCGTGCGCGCGGTCAGCCACTGGCGGATGAAGTTGAAGCACCATGCCAGGACGCCCGACAGGAAGATGGCGCCCACCAACAGACCAATCCGGCTGGCTGCGCCGGCCACGGCCAGTTGATTGATGCCCCGGGCGATGAGCACGGGCAGCGCGGCGTCCATGAGCGAACTCAAGAAGATCATGAGCGCTACCAGCGCCATCTGAGCGGCGTGAGGCGTGAAGTAGCTTCCGATTCTTCTCAGCAGTTCCCGATCTGAATAGGAGCGGTCATAGCCCTCCGCATCCAGACCATCCATGATGAATCCCATAATGCCTCCGCGCCTGATCTATTCGTAGCGTGCAAAGATGCGCTGGTAGAGCGGACAGCGTTGCATGAGCTCGTCGTGATTTCCCTGATCGATGAGACGGCCCTGGTGCAGAACCAGGATCTGGTCGGCCCGGCGGATCTGGGAGAGCCGGTGCGTAATGAGTAGGGTCGTGCGGCCCTCCAGCACCCGATTGATGGCCTGCTGAATCCGGTCTTCCGTGGCGCTGTCGATGGCGCTGGTCGAGTCGTCCAGCATGAGGATGGCCGGGTCCGTCAGCAGCGCGCGGGCAATGGCCAGGCGCTGGCGCTGGCCCCCCGACAGGGTGACGCCGCGCTCACCGATTTCGGTCTCGTAGCCGTCCGCGAAACCGGTGATGAAATCGTCGGCTTGGGCATCTTTGGCGGCCGCAACAATGGCTGTATCGGCAACGTTCCGACCCAATCCAAAGGCGATGTTTTCCCGAATCGAGCGGGAGAAG
>CAYZLP010000453.1:0-4770 GCA_964478635.1 uncultured Caldilineaceae bacterium | reverse complement strand
CGTGGAGATCCTGCCCGCGTTCACCGTGGCCGATCCGGACCTCAGCGAGCGCATTACCCTGGAGAATATGGTTTGCGCCTGTACGGGCGTGCCGCGACGCGATCTGGAGTTGATCTTCAATGCCGATGAACTGACGGCTGAAGATGTGGTCAAGTCCCTCAGCACCTTCGAGTTCTTTACCGATTTCGGCGAGGCCTTCCAATACTCCAATCAGATGGTCGCGGCCGGGGGATACGCAGCCGGCGCCGCGGCCGGGGGATCGGACGACGATCTCTACACCGCCTACGCCACAGCCGTCCAGGAGCGCATCCTCGAGCCCATGGGCATGGACGCAACGACCCTCGCCGTGGAAGAGGTGCTCGCCAGTCGGAACTATGCGACACCCCACACCCTCAACCTGGATATGAGCTATTCGCCCCTGCCCCTGGAGATTGAGGCCGCGATTCTCGATCCCATTGCCCCGGCCGGCGCTTACTGGTCGAACGTCCTCGACATGGCGCGCTATTTGCAGATGCAGCTTGCCCAAGGCGTTGCGCCCGATGGCACGGTCATCGCGTCGCCCGAAAATCTGGCCGTGACCTGGGCGCCCCAGGTACCGATCTCGGCCGACGCCAGCTATGGCCTGGGCTGGGTGGTGAGCGAATACAGGGGCCAGCCCATGCTCGAACACGGCGGCAATACCGCGGGCTTCACGTCCGACCTGGCTTTTTTGCCTGAAGCAGGCGTGGGCATCAGCGTGCTCACCAACGGTCGCATCACGAACTTCTTCAACGAAGGGGTTCGCTATCGTCTTCTGGAACTGCTTTTTGAGCAGCCGGCCGAAGCAGACACGCAGCTCGCGTTTGCCTACGAGCAGTTAACCAAAGCCTATGCCGAGATCAGCGCACAGGTGAGCGACACCTTGAATGCGCCAGCCGTTGCGCCCTACCTGGGAGCGTTTGCCAATGATGCGCTGGGCGAGATCAGCCTCGCGCTGAGCGAAGACGAAAACGCACTCATGCTCGATGCAGGCGAGTTCCGGGTGACCATGCGGCCCTTGGTTGCCGATGAAGCCACGACGGACGGGACCACACAGCGCTTTCTGGTGACCGACGTGCCCTTAACCGGTGCAGTGATTAGATTGGCAGAAGATGTTCGTGGCGGTCCCACGGCTGTTTTGGGCGCCGGCGCGATTGAATATGTCTTTACCCCCGCGCCATGACGCACGAATTGGCGTGAACGCGGTAGAGACGTTGCAGTGCAACGTCTCTACTCGTAAAGGCGCGTGTAGTGGTAATAATTGGGCAAGATTGTCTGGATGTAGGCCCGGGGTTCGGCATAGGTAAGCCGCTCGACATAGAGAGGATCATCTGACCCGAATTGTTCGCGCCAGCGCTGCGCATTGCCCGGCCCAGCATTGTAGCCGACCAGCGCGCCCACCATATCGCCATTCAAGAAATCCCGCACCCAGTCCAGGTAATACGCGCCGAACTTCAAATTGATGTGGGGGCGATAGATCAGATCGTTGCTGTAGTTCGGATAGCCCAACTGGTCTGCCACCCATTGGCCCGTGTCCGGAATGATTTGGGCCAACCCCTGCGCAGCAGCAAAGGAACGGGCCCCCTCTTCAAACTGACTTTCCTGTCGAATCAGGCTATACAAGAGCAGCGGATCGATGCCATTGGCCCTGGCTTCCGCCTCAATCAACTCACTGAACGGACGCGGATAGATTAACTGCTGCAAGAAGAGCGGCAGCTCCTCCACAAGCGTGGCAGGGCTGAGATTCAAGAGACGCGTGGCGCTGATGAGCACGAGGCGATGGAGTCCCAATCGCTCAAATTCCAGGGCCAAAGCGTAGAGGGTCTGGGGATCGTCCTTATGTCGCTCGTAGAGACGGTCCGCTGCGGTCAATGCTTCACCCCGGGCATCGACCGAGAGCAAGAAGCGCACCAGCGCCAAATCCGGATCGTTCGCAACCGCCTCCGGCAATTCAGCCGGGGCGGCAGAGGAGAGTTCCGCCCAGCCGGCCAGCCACTGTTCGGCCACGGCCTGGCTGCCGTCATCACCGGTCAGCGTCGTCGCCGGCCCGACAATGTCCGGCATAGCTGAAAAAAGAACGTTTGTTCTTTCCGTAAAGGACTGCAGGGCTTCGGCAGCCAGGATCCCGTAGTAACTCTCCGGCGCTGCTTCAGCCACAGCGCGCCAAACACCGTCGGCGCCCGCCCGATCACCACCGGCGGCAAGCGCCCGCCCCAGCCAGTAGCCGACAGCTTGGGGACGGAAGTCAGGGTATGCGGTCGCCAAACGTTGGTAGAACGACGCAGCTTGATCCGCCATGCCGGTTTGGAAAGCGCCCAAGCCCAAAACGTAGAGCGCGTCGGGAGCCCGTTCGTTGTCAGGAAAAGCGTCCGCCAGGGCCAACAGATCGAGCGCGGCTTCCACCTGATTGTCATCGGCATAGGCGGCCAGACCGCTGCGCCAGAGGGCCTCTCCGGCTTGGGGATCGTCCGGGTGTTCGCGGGCGAATGTCCGGTACGCCCGCCGGGCGCCAACCCGGTCCCCCTGGAGCGTCAATGCCTGGGCCTTGGCCAGCCAGGCATCGCCCAGACACTCGCAGGCGGGATACTCCAACAGTGTACGATCGAGGGTGGCAATGGCGGTCGGATAATCGCCTGCGCCGATGTAGGCGACACCCAGTTCCTGCAGCGCACGTCCACGCCGCGAATCGTCGGGCGCAGCCGTGGCCAGAAAGGCTTGATAGGCATCAATGGCCGGATACCAGGCCTCGGCGGCGAGATCGATATAGGCTCGCTGGTAGAGATCGAAGTCTGCGTCGCGCGCGACCAGTTCAACGAGCGCATCATAGGCATAGCGGCTGGCCGGCGCCTCCTCCGTGGCTGCGCGCCAGCGGGCAATGGCTCCTTCGGCATCGCCGGCGGCAGCCAGCGTCTGTCCGGCCCGCTGCTGGATGTCGGCCCGATAGCCGCCGTTTTGCGCCACCGCCAGAATCTCATCGTAGGCGGCGACGGCTCCTGCGTAGTCGCCGCCGCTGCGCGCGGCCTCGGCCAGCGCCTCCAACGCCAGCACGTAAGCCACCACATCGCCACTTCCGCTCAGCGCATCGGCCGCGGCACGAAAGGCGGCCATTGCGCCCCCGGTATCGTTGGCGGCCGACAGGAGCCGCCCGCGTAGGGCGCCCGTAACCGGCGTCAACTCCGGCACGGCCGCTTCTGCGGCCAGAAACGCCGCCAGCGCCGCATCTCCCTGCCCCAGGCCGGAAAAGGCCGTGCCGCGCAAGTAATCAATCTTGGCCTGAAGCGCGGCATCATCGGTCGCGGCGCCGTTTTGCAGGGCGGCAGCCAGTGCATCCAGTTCGCTTAGCGCCTCGGCAAAGTAGTCTTCCAGCAAATAGGCGCGGGCCAGGTCGAAGCGCGCCGTCGTGTGGTCAGCCGTACCGGGAGGCAAGCTCTCGAGCGCGGCCGTAAGCTGGCTGCGCGCCGCGCCGTAGTTCCCGTAGCGTAGTTGGGCCTGGCCGGCAGCCAGCGCGCCTTCGGGGCTGGCGATGACAGTAGGTGTCGCCAGCGGTTGGGGCGTCGCCGTGGCCTGCTCGCCAGCGGCTGTTGTATCCGCTCCGCCGGGCGTCGCCTGCACGCCGGTCGCAGCGGTCGCAGCGGTCGCAGCGGTCGCAGCGGTCGCCTGGATCGGCGTTGCGATGCTCGTCGGCGTGGCGGTGGGGGTCGGGGTTGCTGCGGCGCGACTGCCACGGTTACAACCGGCCAACAGGAGCAGGCCGAGTAAGGGAATTGTCCACAGGAAATGGCGAAATGCTTTGCGGTTCACGGGTCGTTTTGGTATCATCCAGGCGATAGTAAATGAAAGTGGGCAAAGCAACAAGAAATCAGAAACCCCAATATAGTTTTGCAGATAGGAAAAACTGCTCATGGCGTTAGCGGAATCCGTTCTCGAAAAGTACGAACTGGTAGTGGGCATGGAAGTCCACGCCCAGGTACTGACACGTTCCAAAATGTTTTGTAGTTGCGCAACCGACTATGCCGGCGCGCCGCCCAACACCCGGGTCTGTCCTGTCTGCCTGGGCTTGCCCGGCCCGCTGCCGGTCATCAACCGGTCGGCGATCGAAGCGACCATCATGACCGGTCTGGCGCTCAACTGCACCATTCCGGAGACGGCCGTCTTCGCCCGCAAGAACTATACCTACCCGGATCTACCCAAGGGCTATCAAATCAGCCAGTTCGAATTTCCCCAATGTGAGAACGGCTGGCTCGACATCACCCTGGATGATGGTTCCTCCCGGCGCATCGGCATCCGGCGGGCGCATCTGGAGGAAGACACGGGACGCACCGTCCATGAGGGCGATTATTCCTACGTTGACCTCAATCGTGCCGGCGTGCCGCTCATGGAAATCGTCAGTGAAGCCGACATTCACAGTCCCGAGGAAGCCTACCAATATCTGACCCAGCTCCGTACCATCCTGCGTTATCTGGGCGTAAACAGCGGCGATATGGAAAAGGGCGCCCTGCGCTGTGAGCCCAACATCAGCGTCCGCACGCTGGAACAGAAAGCCCGGGGCGAATATGGCACCAAAGTCGAAGTGAAGAATCTCAACAGCTTCCGCTCCGTACGCAGCGCCATTGCGTATGAAATGGACCGGCAGATAACCCTACTGGAACGGAGCGGCACGGTCGAGCAGGTCAACATGGGTTGGGATGAACAGGCCCAATGCACGGTCGTCCAGCGCAGCAAGGAAGACTCCCACGACTATCGCTACTTTCC
>CAYZLP010000452.1:1395-4771 GCA_964478635.1 uncultured Caldilineaceae bacterium | reverse complement strand
CGCGCCGCCGGCCCAGGAAGGCGCAGCCGAAGCGCCGGCCGAGGGCGGAGAACCAGTCGAAGTCGTCCTGTGGCACATGGAACAGCCGCCCCACCGCGTGGAGCGCATCCAGACGCTCATCGATGAATTCAACGATGCCAATCCCGGTATCGTCGTGAGCCAGGAGCCTCAAAACTGGGGTGAGATCTACACCAAGGCCCCGGCCGCCATCGCTGCGGGCAACGCGCCCGATCTTCTCTTCGCCATTCCCGATTTTACGCCGCTGCTGAAGGACCTGGGCGCAGTCCAGCCCATGGACGATCTGGTCGCCGAAATGGATGGCCTCTACAGCTTCTATCCCACGGCCGTAGAGCCCTACAGCTATGACGGTGGTACCTGGGCCCTCCCCCTTTACAACATGGCTCATTCCCTCTGGTACCGCAACAGCGTTCTCGAAGAGGCCGGCCTCGAACCGCCCACAACCTGGGACGAGTGGCTGGCGGCCGTCGAGGCACTGACCGCCGATGGGCAATACGGCATTGGCCTGCCCTCCAACAAGCAGCTCTATACCGACCAAACCGTCTATGATTTCATGGTGAACAATGGCGCCGATGAGATCTACAACGAGGACGGCACCCTGCGCTTCAATAACCCGGCGACCGTTGAGGCCTATGATTTCTACAACCAGCTCTACCAGTTCTCACCGCCCGACAGCCCCGGGTGGACCTGGGGAGAGGCCGAAGCCTGTTTCGCCAATCGCACCTGCGCCATGATTCTACAGTTCACGGTCATCACCACCTACGATACCCAAGCCGAGGGTGATGCCGCGGATCTGGGCGTGGTCGCCATTCCCCATTCCGCCAATGTGGACGGTAGTGGCACGATTGCCTACTCCAACGGCGTCATGATGCTGACCGATGATGCGGCCAAGCAGGAGGCAGCCAAGGAGTTCCTGCGTTTCCTCCTCATGCCGGAGAACTACGGCCGCTTCCTGAATATGGAGCCGGGTCTCTTCCTGCCGGTGACGGAAGCGGGCGCCGAAGCCGAGAGTTTCTGGAACGATCCGCTGGTGGTGAAATATCAGTCCCAGGTCGAGACCATGATTGAGAATTCGACCGCCGGCCGCCTCTTCGGCTTCACCAACGGCAACACCTTCCCAAGTATCGCCGCCATCTCTGCCCAGAATCTGGTCGCCCAGACCTTGCAGATGGTGACGATCGACGGCATGGAGCCCGCCGCGGCCGTCGAAGCCGGTCAGGCGCTTATGGAAGAAGCGATCGAGTAACCGACAACCTTTATTCGATGCCGGACGGGATCGCCGCGGAGGCTTGCGGCGCATCCCGTCCGGCCGGAGCACGGTGACGCCCATGGCGGCAGGCAAAGGCAGCGGGACGGTAGCAGGCTGGCGGCACTATACTTCATCACGCGCGCTGCTCGGCTACCTCTTCGTGGCGCCGCTCATGCTCTGGCTTGCCGGTGCGATCCTTTACCCCCTCATTTCCGCGGTCCGCCTCAGCCTGCTGGACATTCGCATTATCGGCACGGCCGGCGACTTTGTCGGCCTGGACAATTATGCGCGCGTCCTCACTTCCGGCCGCTTCTGGGGCGCGCTGGGACGCAGCCTGCTTTGGGTTGTGGGCAACGGTCTGGTGCAGACGCTGCTGGCCTTTGGCACGGCCTTGACCCTCAACCAGAACTTTCCCGGCAAGCGCATGACCCGGGTCTGGATCATTCTCTCCTGGATCGTGCCGACCGTCGTCACCGTCATCATCTGGCGCTGGCTTCTCAGCAGTTCGGGCATCATCAACTATTTTCTCCTCACGCTCGGCATCGTCGACGGGCCCATCGGCTTCTTTGGCACCCGCAACGCAGCCTTCATCTCGGTGGTGCTGATCAATTCCTGGCGCTGGTTTCCCTTCATGGCCATCACCGTACTGGCCGGTCTCCAGAGCATTCCGGCCGATCTCTATGAAGCCGCGGCCGTGGACGGCGCCACCCGGCGCCAGCGCTTCTTCCACATTACGCTGCCCAGTCTACAGCCGGTGCTCTTCGTGCTGGGCCTGGTCGGTACGCTCATGTCCTTCAACGTCTTCGATATCATCTGGCTGCTCACCGGCGGCGGGCCATCTTCGGCCACGACGACCTTGCCCGTGCTGATTTACGACACAGCCTTTGCCCAGTTTCGCCTGAGCCAGGCCGCTGCCATTTCCGTGCTTACGGGCATCTTGCTCTTGATTTTCGCCCTGCTCTTCATACGTTTTCTTGCGCCCAAGGACGATATCGCGTGAATCAACGGTTGCGCAGTCGCATCGGCGTCGGCATCTCGGTCTTTCTGCTGCTCTTCGTGATCGTGGCGCCCTTCTATTACGTCTTCACCTCTTCCGTCAAGGCGCCCCAGGAGATCATCGCGCGCGTGCCGACGCTCATCCCCCATTCCTTCACTCTGGAACATTACCAGAAACTGCTGCGCTCGTCCGCTTTCCCTACCTATCTCTGGAATAGCGTTTTGGTCGCCCTGGGCACCATGGCCATCACCGTCTTTCTGGCCACCCTGGCCGCTTATGGCCTCTACCGCCTGCGCTTTCCGGGCCGCAACTTCATGTTTCGCGTGATCCTGGTGACGTACGCCTTCCCTGGCGTCCTGCTGCTGATCCCGCTCTACGGTATGATGAGCAGCCTGGGGCTTATCGATCGTTTGGCGGCCCTGGTCATCATCAACGTAACCTTCGCAGCGCCCTTTGCCGTCTGGATGCTGCAAGCTTTCTTCGGCACGATACCGCTCGAACTGGAGGAAGCGGCCGCGCTGGACGGCGCCAACCGGCTCCAGATTATTCTGCGCGTACTCCTGCCTTTGGCTGCGCCGGGCGTGGCCAGCGTGGCGATCTTCGCCTTCATCATGGCCTGGACCGAGTATATGTTCGCATCCGTGCTCATCATCAGCGACGCGCAGCGGACGGTGCCGGTGGGCCTGGCCGGCATCATCGGCCAGTACCAGATCGACTGGGGTCTTCTGTTGGCCGGCGCGACCCTGACGGCCCTGCCGGTCCTGATTCTCTTTAGCCTGGTGGGGCGCAACTTCGTTGAGGGTCTGACCGCCGGAGCAGTGAAATGACGGGCGATCTGATCCTGGCCCTGGACGCGGGGACATCCGTAGTCAAGGCGGCCATCTTTGATGTGCGGGGCGCCGAATTGGCCGTTGCGCGCCGGCGCACGACCCCCTTGTCACCCCAACCGGGCTGGTCCGAAGTCAGCATGGACGAGACGTGGCGCATGGCCTGCGCAGCCATACGCGAGGTCCTCGCCGGCGTCGACGTGGTCCGCATCGCTGCGGACCGCATCGCTGCGGTCGGCATTACGGGGCAGATGGTCGGCGCGTGGCTGATCGACGCCGCAGGGG
>CAYZLP010000452.1:0-1295 GCA_964478635.1 uncultured Caldilineaceae bacterium | reverse complement strand
GCGGTCGGCATTACGGGGCAGATGGTCGGCGCGTGGCTGATCGACGCCGCAGGGGAACCGGTTCGGCCGGCCATCCAGTGGAACGACAATCGCGCCCAGCCCCTCATCGAGGCCTTCAGTAGTCGGCAGCCCGACTTCATGCATACGATCTACACCACATCGGGCTCCGTCATGCAGCAGGGGTGCACGCTGCCCGTTCTGGCCTGGCTCAAAGAGCACGAACCCGCCACCCTGGACCGAGCGGCCGCCGTACTCTGCTGCAAAGACTGGATCGCCTACCGGCTGACCGGGACGCGCCAGGTCGATCCGACAGAAGCTTCCGTCATGCCCGGCGACATGTACGCCCGCGGCTACAGTGCGGCCATGTGGAGGCTCTTCGGCCTGGATGACCATGCGCGACTCTTTCCGCCAGTGCAAAATTCACACGCGGTGGTCGGGTCGGTCCTGCCGGGCGCGGCCGAGGCGACCGGCCTGCGGGAGGGCACGCCGGTCATTGCCGGCGCGGGCGACGTGCCGGCCTCGGTACTGGGGTTGGGGGCAGCTGCTCCGGGCATGGCCTGCACGCTGCTGGGCACCAATATCCTCAATTGCCTCTTTCTGGAGGCGCCCCACCCGGAGCCCCAGGATGTAGGCCTGCATTTCGTCATGCCCGAGACGGGCTGGCTGCGGGCTATGGTCAACGTCTCCGGCACTACGAGCCTGGACTGGTTCGTGGCGCAGTTTTGCGCAGCAGAAGTTGCCGCGGCCCGCTCCGATGCCGAGCTCTATGCACAGCTCGAGGCGCTGGCAGAGCAGAGTCCCACCGCAGCGCGGGGCCTGCTCTATTTGCCCTACCTCAGCCTTCAGGGCATTACGGCCCCCTATGCGGAGCCGGCGGCCCGGGCCGAGTTTTTCGGCTTGACGGACGAGCACACCCGCGCCGATCTGCTGCGGGCCGTCTACGAGGGGCTGGCGCTGTCGATCCGCGACGGCTATGCCGTGATGGATATGCCGGTGGAGTCCATCTACCTTTCCGGCGGCGGCGCCAAGAGCCGTTTCTGGAGCCAGATGATCGCCGACTGTACCGGCAAGGAGGTCATCGTTCCGGCAGGGAGCGAGTTTGGCGCCAAAGGTGCGGCCCTCCTGGCCATGGTCGGGCTGAACTGGTATGCCTCCGTCGCCGACGCCGCTATGGCGACAACCGGTACCCCACAGCGCTTTGCGTCCAACGCCGCAGCAACCGGCCGCTACGACGCCCACTACGCGACGTATATCACGCTGCGCGACGCGCTGCGCGAGGTCTGGCATCAGGCGGC
>CAYZLP010000451.1:0-4783 GCA_964478635.1 uncultured Caldilineaceae bacterium | reverse complement strand
CTTCACTGGACAGTCGCCGAATCCGCAGCAATGGGTCCGACCCGTTCAGAATGACCGCCACGAAGCCTTGATGAATCCTGATCAGGGTCCGCCTATTGAAGGACGTGAATGGGCATGCCGAGGTAGGCGCGGTCGAAGAGCACGGCCGCGTCTTCGTTGTCGAGCATGGCGCAGCCGAAGGTGGCGGGCTGACCGATGAGGCCATCCCAGATCTCCTCGCCCGTATCCCAGTCGATGGGCAGGCCGTGAATACCATTCTCGAACTCGCCCACATCGTAGATGCCGAGCCAGTAGGGCATGTCGAGGCGGTAGGCGTTGCTCTGGGCGACCTCCAGCTTGGTCTGGACGTTGAAGGTACCCGTCCGCGTGATCCATTCGCCGTAACCGGTACTGCACGTCCAGCGCTCGCGCACCTGGGCGCCCTCAAAAAGCCAGCATTCCTGGCGGCTCAAGCTGACGAGAAAGCTCGTACCCGAGAGGGGCGCCGGCGGCGCGACCTGGGGCAAGGGCGGCGCGCCGAAGGGAATGCGCAATTCCAGGCCGGCGTAGACTGTCTGCTCGTCGGGCAAGTCGTTGAATTCCAGCAGGGCCAGCATGGTGCTGTCAAACGCCTTGGCCAGTTCGGAGAGCGTATCGCCCGGTTGGACCGTATATGAGTAGAACCCCCGGCGCTGGGGACCGACCGCAGGCGGCTGCTCGACTGCGGCATCGGCCGGCGGCGGGATGACCAGCTGTTGACCGACGGCGAGCAAATCCGGATTGCGAATCCCGTTGGCATCCAGCAAGGCCGCCAGCGTGATCTCGTGATCTTTGGCGATCTGTCCCAGACTGTCGCCCGGCCGGACTTCGTAGGTTGCCGCCGGGACAATCACGCGCAGGTCCTCAGCCGTCGCCGGCAGAATCAGTACCTGGCCCGCGGCCAGATCGGCATTCCCGGCTTCCTCGAGCCCGTTGATGGCTCGGAGCGCCCGCACATCCACGCCATAGCGCAGCGCGATCCCCGTCAACGTATCGCCCGACCGCACCGTCACCTGCCCGTTCAGCGAAGTCGTCACTCCCTCGCTGGCTGAGCCTGTCGAAGCCCCGCTGGCTGAGCCTGTCGAAGCCGAGTCCGCCACCCCTTCGCCGGTCGAGCCTGTCGAAGCCCCGTCTGCTGGCACGGCCAACACCTGCCCTACGACCACACGATCCGCATCGCCAATCCCGTTGGCCTGCTGGAGCGCGCGCAGCGTCACCCCCAGATCCTTGGCGATCTGACTCAAGCTGTCGCCCGGCTGTACGGTGTAAGTCGCGGGCTGGGTGGCAGCGACCGGTGGCGCTTGAGTCGCCGGCTCCTGGGCTGGGGCCTCCTCCAACGCAGACGCTTCCGGGGCAGGCACGCGCAGGCGTTGGCCGGTCAACAGATCATTGGGGTCGGCAATGCCGTTGAAGAGCATCAGCTCCTCCAGCCCGACGCCGTAGGCCTGGGCGATTTCGCTCAGCGTCTCCCCAGGCTGCACCACGTGAATCGGCGCATCCTGAGCGTGAACCGGCGCGAGCAACAGGGAGAAGAGGGTAATGGCTGCGGCGAGCGCCAGCGAGAGACGACCATACAGGCGCCGGTTTGGGCAAAGGGGCATGGAGTTGCGTTTCGTCATATCACACTCGCCGGGCGCGAATCGTTTCAGCGGATCAAAGAATCTGCTGGCAGCGTATGCGCGGGACGCTTGCTTGTCAAGTTGGGGAATCGGGCTGTGCATTGCCCGCCCGGGGAACGTCTGTCATGCTGAGTAACCCATGCTGTCAGGGCAGCATCAGCCCCGACCAGAAAATTCGAGCAAGGGGAGTTTCTAGGGAGCGGGTAGTGTGGAAGCGCAGAGGACGATCCAGTCGGAATAACTCCTCGGGGCGCAGGCAGCCCACCGACCGGCAGACCGCCCGCACCCTCTCCTGCTCTCCCTCCCCTACACCTCGGCGCTGACGAGTTCCATGAACTTGGCGATGACAAAGTAAAGCGGCGTGAAGAAGCTGAACTCGAAGATCGCCGGACGCTCTACGGCCTTGACCTGCAGGGCTTCCGAGTATTCTTGCATCGTGAACAGGCTCATCATTTTGGCGCTCCTTTGGTTGGCGAACAGTCGGTTTCTCTGCTTGCCAGTCTAGCAGCCTACCGTCGCAGGATCGTCGCAAAACGACCGCCGTAGCGTATCACAGGAATTCGACCCATCGTTGCGGCGGGTCGAATTCCTGTGCTATGATGCAGGCAGACGATTTGTCAGCCTGCCACGCGGCCGGAGGCTCGCATGCTACGACCCAGAAGTTACCCTGAATTGCTCGGCAAAGCCCTCATGTTGGATGCCGATCCCCATATTGTCATGGTTGACGATGACCAGCCCTGGATCGAAGGACTCTTCATGACCGTCGTCGTGGGCGTTATCGCCGGCGCGGCCCAGATCATCGGCGGCGGGCTGATGACCATCAGCATGCCAGGCGCCAATGCTGTGTTGGAAGCCATCTTGCGTGGCGTTGCCGCCGGTCTCGGCCCCGAGGCCCTGGTCGCCAGCGAGGAGACTATTCGCGCGGCCTGGAACTGGTTCGGCTTCCTGACCGGCTACGGCGGCGGCTGGAGTCGGCTGCTGCTCCTGGTCAGCGTACCGCTGCTCCTGGTGATCCAGTGGGCCCTCTACAGCTTCATCGGCCACGGCGTGGCCCGCCTTCTGGGGGGCCAGGGCACGCTCAACCAGACGCTGGGCGCGGCGGGCCTGATCGTGGCGCCCCAAGTCCTCGTCTTCTTCCAGATCATTCCCTTTGTCTCCGTCAGCAATTTGCTGCTCCTGACCTGGTCCATGCTGATCGCCTATCGGGCCATGGAGATCGCGCACGTCCTTCCCTGGCAGCGGGCCATCGTGACCGTGCTGGCCCCGCCCGTGCTCTTCGTGCTGATCGTGGGGGCAATCTACGGCTTCAGCGGGGCTTTCCTCATCTTCGGGGGTGCATAGATGACCGTCCAGAACGAATCCCTGCCGACCCAACCGACCGGGGACGCCCATAGACTGCCCGCAGACGACGCCGGCACGCCCTTGTTTCTGCTCGGCGAATGCCCCGACGGCGGCTTCTTCGAAGTGGATCAGTGGCTGCCGGCCCTGGAACAGATGGAAGACGCACTCCGCCTCAACGTCCCGTTCGCCATCGACGGCGATCCCGTCCGACGGGCCGCGCTGGGACCCTGCCCGGCCACCAGCATGCGCCACGGCACGGGCATGATCTTCGTCACGGCCCTCATCGCCGGTGCGCTGCCCTTTCTTATGAACTGGATTCAGGGGGCGCGTTACGGCACCGTCGCGCCCTTCATCGATTGGGCGCGCCTGCTGAACACCCAAGGGCCCTTTCCGGCGGGCGACACCGCACTGCCGGCCGTCACCGGCACCATCCAAAGCATTGCGGGTCTGGACCCCTGGCTGCCGGCCTGGCAGGCGGCCGGGCTCAGCGCCGTCGGGCAATGGGTCTCCTGGCCCCTGCAGTGGCTGGCCGTCTGGATCGTCTACGGCATCGGCGTTTTGGCCGTGAGCCATCTACTGGGCGCGCGGACCACGCTCCAGCGTTTCTATGCGGGAACGAGCTATGCCTGCCTGCCCTTCCTGCTCCTGGCCCTCACTATCGTTCCCTGCCTGGGCGGCCTGGCGGCAATCGTCGCATTCGTCTGGGCATTCATTATCTATCTGCGCGCTGTTCAGTTCGTCGCCGGCTTTGATTTCGGGCGGGCCTTCGTCAGCGTGATTGCGCCCGGGGCGCTTGCCGGTCTGCTTGCTCTATTGGGCATCGGCGCGTCGCTCTTGTCGGCGCTGCGCTGGGCCGTCTTCTGATCCGGGGCAGCGGAACGCACCACCCCAAGGCCGGGTCTTCCGCCGATCCGCGCCCGCATCCATCACGCACAAACCCCTGCACGAAAGGACCACGCAATCATGGCGTACTCCCTGACCATCGGCTCGACCCGCTGCCACATCCTGAGCGACGGACTGCATCGCATCGACGGCGGCGGCTTCTTTGGTCTCGTTCCCAAGGTCATGTGGGAGCAGGTGATCGAGCCGAACGAGTTGAACCAGGTGCCGTGCGATTCGCGTTCCCTCCTCATCGAGGCCGATATGGGGCTGATTCTCGTCGACAACGGCAACGGCGACAAGCTACCGGAACGCCAGCGCGGTTTCATGGGCTTGACGCGGGATGAGCGCCTTCTGGGCGAACTGGCCACCGTCGGTTTCAGCGCCCAGGATGTAGCGATCGTGGTCATGACCCACTTCCACGGCGATCACATCGGCGGCGGCACCCGCTTTGCGCCGGACGCAGACGACGCACGCCGGGCCGTTCCCACCTTCCCCAACGCGCGCTACGTCGCCCAGCGCATCGACCTGGCCGAGGCCAGTTTTCCCAACGAGCGCACCCGGGCGACCTATGACGCCCAGAACTGGCAGCCGCTCATGGATGCGGATCTCTTTCAGGTGGTCGACGGTCCCCAACGCCTGGCGCGCGCGGTGCGCACCGACATTGCGCCGGGCCATACGGCCTCCATTCAGGCGGTCTGGGTGGAAGATGGCGGAGAGAGCCTCTGTTTTCTGGGCGATGCGTGTAGTTGGGCGGTGCACATGAATCGGCTGGCCTGGGTGCCGGCCTTCGACCTGGATCCCATGACGAGCATCGAGACCAAGCGCCGGCTGCGCCAGGAGGCCTTTGAGCGGGATACGCTCCTCGTCTTCCAGCACGATCCGCAGGTGGTTTCCGGTCGCCTGACGCCGGGCCGCCGTGATCT
>CAYZLP010000450.1:0-4785 GCA_964478635.1 uncultured Caldilineaceae bacterium | reverse complement strand
ATGCGGGCCGGCGTGATCTCGGCGCCGCGCAGATGGGCACAGGCCCGTTCAGCCACCACAGGACCTTCGCCCACGCTCAGGTAGGTAAGAACGGCGTCGGTGCAGCGACCACCTTCGTCCGCGGTGACCAGCGCAGCTGCGCCGACGATGGCGTAATCGCCGTGACGCCGCGCGACTTCATCCATGGCCCAGCCGCTGTGGGCCGGCATGGGCGGAATGATGACTTCGGTCAGAATCTCTTCGGGGGCCAGGTCGGTCATAAAAAGCGCAATGTAGAAATCCCGGGCCGCCACTTCCCGTTCGCCCTGGGGTCCGCGAATCTTGAAGCGGGCGTTGAGCGTCACCGCGATCACGGGCAATTCGGCGGCCGGATCGGCATGGGCCAGGCTGCCGCCAATGGTGCCCCGGTTGCGGATCTGGCGGTGGGCGATGTGGGGCATGGTCTCGGTCAAGAGCGGGGCATGGCGGGCTACCAGGGCATCCCGCTCCACCGTGCTCTGGCGCGTCATGGCGCCGATGTGCAGCGTACCGTCGGCGTCGGCGCGGATATAGGCCAGGTCGTCGATCTTATTGAGGTCTACCAAGACCCCGGGCTGGGAGAGGCGGAAATTCATGGTCGGCACGAGGCTCTGGCCGCCGGCCAGGATCTTGGCGTCGTAGCCATGTTCGGCCAGCAGGCTGAGGGCATCCTCCACCGTTGTCGGGGCAAAATAACGAAACGGCGCCGGCTTCATGCAGTACTTTGCTCCTCTGCGCTGATGGCACGAATCAGGCGTTGCCGGGTGACAGGAGATGTCGGAAATGAGCGGCGCAACGCCCGGGTTGACGATTGCACGGCATTATAGGAGAGAGCGCGCGGGATGTCAATGTGGAATCACTGGCTTCATGCCCAGGTCCGCTCATCGAGGATCTGGCCGGCATCTTCGTCTACTGTCTCCACAAACTGAATTTCGTCGGCGGTGACCCGACAGATCTGGCGGATGGCGGCCTGGAGCGAGTCCAGCCAGCCATCATCGGCCGCAGCAGGGCGCACCAGTTGGAGCGTCAGTTCATCCCGGATGTCGGGGCGGCGCACCCGGGCCACGTAGTCGGTCACGCCGTGCTGGCCCATGACAACGCGCAGTTGGTTGGGATGGACGAACATGCCGCGTACCTTGACCGCATCTCCGATACGCCCGACCAAGCGAATTGAGCGCTCCCCCTGGACGCTCTCGCCCGGCGCCGGGTCGAGATTCATGGCCAGGTCTCCCGTGCCGAAGCGGATCAGGGGATAGGTCGGATTCAAATTGGTCACGACAACCTCGCCCACGTCACCGGGTCCGACCTCCTGCCCCGTCTCCCGGTCGACGAGTTGCACGATGGGAAAGTCGACCAGACGCATGGCCGGGCTGCCCTCGGTGTCATAGGCCAGGACCCCCAATTCGGCTGTGGCGTAGGCGTTGATGACCTGCATGCCGTATTCGTCGACCAGGGTCGCGCGGTCGCCGGGCGCCAGGGGCTCGGCCGAAAGCAGGGCCGACCGCAGGCGGATGGCCTCCCGGGGCACGCCCAGTTCATCGGCCTTGCCCAGGATGGTCAGCAGCCAGGACGGCGTGCCGGCGTAGCCCGTCACGCCCAGGTCGACCAGCAGCTTGACCTGGAGTTCGACATTGCCCACGCCCGCAGGAATGATGGTGGCGCCGATGGTCTGGAGAATGCTGTCCAGCAGGTAGCCGCCGGATGCCAGGTGATAGCTCAGACCGTTGAGCACAATGCTCTCGGCATCGAAGCCGGCCTGCCCCAGCAGCGCGGCCCCGGTTGCCTGCCACTCCGCTTCGTCGCCGAAGACCTCATAGAGGGGTCCGGGCGAGATGAAGATGCGGCGCACCTCGCGCATGGGCGCGCCCAGAAAGCCGGCCAGGGGCGGATCCGCAGCCTGCAGCTCGACCAGGTGGTCTTTGGTCAGCACGGGAATCTTGCCCAGATCGGCCACACTGCCCACGGTCGCCGGATCGACGCCGGCCCCATCCAGCCAGCGCCGCACGCCCGGCGCATTGGCGTAGGCGTGCGCGATGAACTGCGCGACTTGGTTATCGAGTTGGTGGGTCATAGGGACTCCTTTTTTGAGGCGAAGGCTGAAGCGAAGAGTTTTCCGTCAAAAGATTGTACAAACAAAGATCGTACGAACAAAGATCGTACGAACAAAGATCGTACGAATACCCCCAGCGCCTCAGCCTTCGCCTTAACCTCAATCTTCCTCCACAAACGCCACGGCGCGACAAAACGCTGCTTCACCGCCCTTGAAGAGCCAGGGGAAGACACCGATGGTGATGCGCCGGTTTTGCAGTTCCGGAGCCCCGATCTGACCGCCTAGATTCTCCACATGCATACAGTCGTAGGGGAAGAGGGCGTTGTGGGTCAGTTGATAGGCTTCGGGGGGAAAGAGTTCGTCCACCGCGTCGGAGCCGCCGAATTTCGCTTCGCATTGGGCCCGAACCTTCTGCCAGTGTTCCAGGCCGCCCTTGCCCAGGAAACGGCCGATGGGCAGATTCATGGGATGATCGGTGGAGATCATATCCACGCCCCAGACATGAATTTTCTTCTCCAGCAACCAGTCGCAGATGCTATGGTGGGGACCGGGATGGCGGTGAATGTACTTCTCCTCGTCGGCGTCGTCGCCAAATTGCGCGTACTGATGCCAGCCCGTGTGGATGAAGAGAATATCGCCCTCCCGCACCTCGACCCGTTCTTCGATCATGGCGGGCGTGAAGACATCCAACTCATTCAGGTCGCTCAGGTCGACAATGACGCCGTCACCATAGAGCCACTCCAAGGGAATCTGGTCGATGGTCCGCCCCTTGGTCACAAAATGGCGCGGCGCGTCCAGATGCGTACCCATGTGATTAGAGGTCTGAATGTACTGGGCGTTGACGCCGTGCTCCGACTTGCGCTTGAAATATTTCACCTCAAAGGGCGGATAAAAGGGCCAGAAGGGCGCATCTTGATTTAGCGGCTGGGAAAGATCGTACAGCTTGACCATGTTGAAACTCCTGATGGGCTGTGGATTGACGAAAACGAGGCTGGCAGCGCCGTTGATAACCTGGTCAGGATTGTAGCACCCGCCGCGGAGCGCGTCAACAGACCGGTGAGAGGGTGGGATAGAACGCGGATTCGGCGGATTTGCCGGATTTTCGCGGATGTTCCAGAGAAAAATCCGCAATAATCTGCTCGATCCGCCGAATCCGCGTTCCATTTCTTCTGCAATTCCAAAGCGCATAAATTGCCCATCTGACCGATTCGTGATACGATCTGAGCTCGGTTTGAGGAGAGGTCGCATAGTCTGGCCGAGTGCGCGCGTCTCGAAAACGCGTAGGGTTTACGCCCTCGAGGGTTCAAATCCCTCCCTCTCCGCCACGCAAGTCCCGGGGTACTTCCCGGGACTTTTTTTATTCCATCCATATCCAATCATTCAAATCCAAACTATCTTACGGAACTGCCAGGCGCGATATGCCATAGTCAGGGCGAACTGAGATAGACGACTGTGGGTAGTGACACAGAGAGCCACAGAGAAAGAATTCTAGCTCCACAGTAGTAGAATCGAATTTCTGCAAGGCTCTATAGCCTTCTCAGCGCCCTCTGTGTAACGCCTTGCACGTCTCTACACATCTCATCCCTGCTCGCCGACCGCTCAGGATCGGCCCCGTCATGAAAGGAGAACAACAATGGATCGCGTCTATGTCATGCAGCTCGTCCGTTCGTTCCAGGTAGGCGAAATGAGCCGGCGGCTCTTCCTCAAGCGCGCCACGGCTGCGCTGGGCAGCGTCGCAGCCGCCAATGCCCTGCTGGCAGCCTGTACGCCCGTGACTGCGCCCAACGGCGCCACGGTACCGCCACCGGTTGTGGACGAAGAAGCGAGCGCCGCAGGCGGCGCCGCGCCGGCCGCGGTCGACGGACTCATTGCCGGGACGATCGAGTACCCGGATTCCTTCCAGGACGAAACCTTGACCGGCCACCTGGCCCGGCTGGAGGATGGCGAGCCCCGGCCCGGCGTTATCGTGCTCCAGGAATGGTGGGGGTTGGATGATCACATCCGTGACGTGACCAATCGCTTTGCAGAGGCCGGCTACGTTGCCCTGGCGCCCGATCTCTACAAGGGCCAGGTCACCACGGAGCCCAACGAAGCGCGCAAACTGGTCATGGAATTGGACATGGCCGAAGCGGTCAACGAAATTCGCAGCGCGGTCGACTATCTCCAGGCCCAGGATTTCGTGGCCGGAGAGCAGGTTGGCGTCGTCGGTTTCTGCATGGGCGGTCGCCTGGTGCTCATGACGGCCCTGGCCGAGGAAGACCTGGGCGCGGCCGTGGCCTTCTATGGCTCGCCCCTGGCCCCCGAGGAGACGGCCGGCGTCATGGCGCCCATCATGGGTCACTACGGCACAGAAGACGGCGGCATCCCGGTTGACGGCGTCACGGCCATGCAGGAAGGGCTGGAAGCGGCCGGCGTCGAAAATGACATCTATATCTACGAAGGCGCGCAACATGCGTTCTTCAATGACACCCGCCCCAGCTACAAGGCCGATGCAGCCGACGAAGCCTGGACCCGCACCCTGGCCTGGTTCGAGCAGCATCTGGGAAGCTAGAGGAATTGTCAATTGATAATTGTTGATGGTCAATTGTCAACGGTCTGGATAAGCCCGCACCGCCATTCCATTGACAATTGACCATCAACCATCAACAATTGACCATCGACAATCGACCATCGACAATCAACCATCGATAATTGACAATTCCCCCCCTTCCTTCTAC
>CAYZLP010000449.1:0-4787 GCA_964478635.1 uncultured Caldilineaceae bacterium | reverse complement strand
ACCAAGGCGGGCAAACGCACCGGCATGGCCGTCGTCGGCGTGCAGCCGCCGGACAGATTTCCGCTGGTCTTCTACCGGGAAGATCCGGCCGATATCTATCTCACGGTAGATGACGCGGCCGCGCTGCCCTTGCAGGATGCCGCAGCTCTCGTCCTCACCGGCACCGGCCTGAGCCGGGGAACCTGCCGGGAGGCCATGCTGTTCGCGGCCGAAGAGGCCCGACGTCAGGCGACGCGTACCTTTCTGGATCTCGATCTGCGGCCCGATCAATGGACTCATCCGCGGGCCTATGGGCTCAACATGCGTGCATTGCTGCCGCTGGTAGATGTCGTGATCGGCACGGAGGAAGAGTACTACGCCGCGCTGGCGCCAGACCCCGGAGTGGTGATGCAGGGCTCCCCGGTGCCGGCAGATGGACGATTGGCGTTGGAATCGTTGATTCGCGAACTTGCCGCGCAGCGCGGTGGCAAGACGGTGCTGATCGTCAAGCGCGGAAAAGCCGGCGCCACGGTCTTCGCACCGGGGCTGGAAGGGATTGATGTGGCGGGCTTTCCGGTCGAAATCCTCAACACCGTGGGCGCCGGCGATGCCTTCGCCGGCGGTCTGCTCTACGGCTTTACCCAAGGCTGGGATTGGCGACGCGCGGTGCGCATGGGCAACGCGTGCGGCGCACTGGTCGTCACCCGCCACGGCTGCAGCACGGCCATGCCCACCCTGCGAGAAGCGCTGGACTTCATCGAACAAAGAGGCGGATTCTAACGTGACTCATCTATTGCATCCCAACAACGACGGCCAATACCTTATCGACGTGACGCCCCAAAGTGCAGAGTGGGACTATCTCGGCTATCGCGTCGTGCGGCTTGGCCCTGGCGAACGGTACGTCCACGCAACCGGTGCGACCGAAATCGCGCTCGTCCCATTGCAGGGTCAGGCACTGCTTCACGCCGGACAAGAAGAGTATGCAGCGGCGCGGCGTGGCGTCTTCGAGGAGCTGGCTCCCGTGCTCTACGCCCCGCCCGGCACCGAGGTGACCGTCGAGACGAAATCCGGCATCGAATTCGCCATTGGCAGCGCGCCGGCCGAGGGCAAATACCCGGTACGGCTGATTCGTCCTGCCGAGATCCGGTGCGAACTGCGCGGCGGCGGCGCGGCGAGTCGCCAGGTCTGCCACACCCTGGCCCACCCCTTGCCCGCCGAGCGGCTCATTCTGTTCGAAGTCTACGTACCGGGCGGCCATTGGTCGGGCTGGCCGCCCCATTGTCACGATGGCTACGGCGGCTCGCCCTATCTGGAGGAGACCTACTACTTCCGGACGAACCCCGGCCACGGGTTTGGCCTCCATCGCAACTATCGGGTCGACCGAGAGTTTGATGAAGTCTATCCGGTGGGGGACGGCGATCTGGTGCTGGTGACCCAGGGCTTTCACGCCACCGCGGCTGCGCCCAACTGCAATCTTTACTTTCTGAACTATCTTGCGGGCGAGCTACTGGACGAGACGCGCGCGACGCCGCCGTTCGATGATCCGACGTTCGCCTATATCAAAGAAGATTGGGACGCCCACGCATTGTCTCTTCCTGTGATTGACCAAGAATAGAGTGAGTCATGATGCGCATTTTCTTAACCGGCGGAACCGGCTTTTTGGGCAGCAACATCATCAAAGTTGCGCTGGAGCGTTACGGCGCCGAGCTCTTCACCACGGTCAACCGTTGGCAGTCGACGGAGCCGATGCCCTTTGCCTATCAAGCGGTGGACATCACCGACTGCGCGGCCCTGCGCGAGGCGGTGCTGGCGTATCGACCGGACGTGGTGATCCACAGCGCGATTCTTAACGATTTCGGCCGCATGTATGACGAGCGCAGCCTGACCTGGCGCACCTATGTCGATTCCACCCGCTGCCTATGCGACGCGGCGAATGACGTGGGCGCAAAGCTGATCTTCGTCTCGACCGACTGGGTCTTCGACGGTACCCAAGGGCCAGCCGACGAGATGACGCCGCCCAATCCGGTCAACTATTACGGCGTCCTCAAGGTTGTGGGCGAGACGGTTGTCCGCGAACGCGCGCACAACGGCGCCGTGGCCCGGGTGGCCGGCGTGAGTGGCACCCACTGGCTGCGTCCCGCCAATACGCAGAGCCAGAATGCCGGCTTCGGCTATTTTGCGGAGGCCGTGGTCAACGGCCTCCGCACGGGCGAACCATTCACCGTGTGGGAAGGCCCCATCAACATGCGCGCCTCACCGGGTCTGGCCAGCGAAAATGCCGAGATCATTCTGCGCATCGCCACGCAGGATCGCCAGGGAATCTTTCACTGCTGCGCCGGTGAAGCCATCGGCCGCTTTGAGCTGGCGGAACTCATTGCCGACGTCTTCAAACTGGACGGCTCGCTGCTTCGAACCGGCCCGCCGCCCGCCGATGACCCTGCCAGCCTTTATGGCTATCCAGTCCCCCGTGACACCTCACTCAACGCCGAGGAGACAGCCCGACGTCTCGATTATGCGCTGCCGACGATCCGCACGCTGATGCAAAAATATCGGGTTGAAGTCGAAACCCGGACCCTGGCCTGATATCTGTCAAAGCAAAGTATGTCGGAATTGCTTACAAAGGAGGCATCATGAGCACCCAAAAGACCGTCCGCCTGACCATGGCCCAGGCCATCATACAGTTTCTCAAGAACCAGTATTCGGCGCGCGACGGCGTCGAGCATCAGTTTTTCGCGGGCTGCTTCGGTATTTTCGGTCACGGGAACGTGGCCGGCATCGGCCAGGCGCTCCAGCAATATCCCGATTTCCGCTACTACCAAACCCGCAATGAGCAGGCCATGGTCCACACGGCCGCGGCGTTCGCCAAGCACAGCAACCGTCTGCGCACATTGGCCTGTACGACCTCCATCGGCCCCGGCGCGACGAACATGATCACGGCCGCCGCGGGCGCAACCATCAACCGGATACCGGTGCTGCTCCTGCCGGGGGACATTTTCGCCCGACGCAACACGGCTCCCCTGCTACAGCAGCTCGAATCGGAGCACAGCCAGGATTTTTCGGTCAATGACTGCTTCAAGCCCATCAGCCGCTACTGGGATCGCTTCAATCGCCCCGAGCAGATCATCACGGCCCTACCCGAGGCCATGCGGGTGCTGACCAGCCCGGCCGAGACCGGGGCGGTCACCCTCTGCTTGCCCCAGGATGTCCAAGCGGAGGCTTACGACTACCCCGTGGAACTCTTTGCCAAGCGGGTCTGGCATATCCCGCGCAATCGTCCCGATGCCGACGCCCTTGCTCGGGCGGTCGAGCAGATCCGAGCAGCCAAGGCCCCCATGATCATTGCCGGCGGCGGCGTCCTCTACAGCGAAGCGACCGAGGCCTTGCGCGCATTCGTGGACCAAACGGGCATCCCTGTGGGCGAGACCATGGCCGGCAAGGGTAGCCTGCGTTACGATCATTCCCTCTGTCTGGGCGCGGTCGGTGCAACCGGAACCTCGGCCGCCAACATTATCGCCCGGGAAGCCGACGTCGTCATCGGTATCGGCACCCGCTACAGCGATTTCACGACCGCCAGCAAGTCTCAATTCCAGCATCCTGATGTACACTTCATCAATATCAACGTCGCCGAATTCGACGCCCACAAGCACAATGCTTTGGCCCTGATCGGAGACGCCCGGGTCACGCTGGAGGAACTCGGCGCGGCGTTGGGGGACTATACGGCTTCGGCCGACCACACGGGCAAGGCCAAGCGGCTTCACGACGAGTGGGAGGCGGAAGTGGACCGCCTCTACGCCATTCATACGGCCGAAAGCGGCCTGCCCTTCCAGGGTGCGCTCATCGGCGCGGTCAACGACCACGGCGATCCCGAGGCCGTCATGGTCGGCGCCGCGGGCAGCCTGCCGGGCGACATGCACAAGCTCTGGCGCACGCGCCATCCCAAGCAGTATCATCTCGAGTACGGCTATAGCTGCATGGGCTATGAGATTGCCGGCGGTCTTGGGATCAAGATGGCCGAACCGGAGCGGGAAGTCTACGTCATGCTGGGCGACGGCAGTTACCTCATGATGGCCCAGGAGATCGTCACGGCCGTACAGGAAGGCCATAAGCTGACCATCGTGCTCATGAACAACAACGGCTTCCGCAGCATCGGCGCGTTGAGCCGCTCGCTGGGGCAAGGCGGGTTCGGGACGCGCTACGTCTTCCCCCAGGAGAACGTGCTGCCCACCGACGCCGCCGGCTATGACGGCGTGGAGACACTGCCCGTCGATCTGGCCGCGAATGCCCGGAGTCTCGGGGCCCACGTCATCGAGTGCGCAAGCTACGACGACGTGGTGGCCGCGCTGGACAAGGCCAAGGGGATCGATCAGACGGTCGTCATCTACGTAGAAGACGACCGCTATCTGGGCGTGCCGGGCTATGAAACCTGGTGGGACGTCCCCGTGGCCGAGGTGAGCGAACTTGACACGGTGCAGGCGGCGCGGGAAGAATGGGAAGAGATGCGCGAGCAGGAGCGCTATTTCCTGTAAAAGAAAGCATGTCCAATCGCGCTGTTGAAGAAGTCTGACTTTTGAGAAAAGTCAGACTTCTGGGCAATCGCGGACCTTTAAAGTGAAAAGGAAAGAAAAGCGGGAGACGGTCAATGACAACAAACGGACAGTTACTCAATTTCATCAACGGGCAATGGACCCGTTCCGGCGCGGCGACCTATCTGGACATCCGCAATCCGGCGACGGCCCAGGCGCTCACGCAGGTGCCGCTGTCGCCCGGGGCGGAAGTGGACGCGGCCGTTCAGGCCGGTCAGGCGGCAT
>CAYZLP010000448.1:0-4802 GCA_964478635.1 uncultured Caldilineaceae bacterium | reverse complement strand
GCCCGAGCGCCGCGCCCTGGGCATTGGGGCGGTGGGCAGCGCAGCCCTTCTCGCCCTGACGCTGACCGCACGCCTCTACGGACCCGGCCTGGCCATCGCAGCCCAGCCCGACGAATGGTATCCGCGCAAGGTGCACGCCCGGGGCCAACTCATTGCAGACCTGACCGGCGACCGCGGTCCCGTCCTCACCCTCGCGCCGACCCATATCCTGGAAGGAGGCGGCGCCATCTATCCGGCCTTTGCCACGGGTCCTTTTGCCTGGCGCGTCGCCGATCTGGTTGCCCCGGATGAACGGGCCGCCCTGGGGCTCATGGGCCCGACCGATTTCACGGAACGTCTCGCCGTCCCGCCCAGGGCCTTGCTCACCAGCCTCGACAATGACGACGAGGCAGAGGAGGCGCCCCTGATCGCCTACGCGCGGGCCAACGGGTACCTGCCCGTCAAGCTGCCGGACGAAGGGACGCTCTGGCTCTCGCCCCTGGCCGATTGGGGAGGATTGGTGCGGCTGGGCGGCGTGCAGATGGCCGCCGGCATGCTCCAGCCCGGCGACCCCCAACTCGTCACGCTCTACCTCCAGGCCATGGCGCCCATGGACCGGGACCTCAACCTTCTGGTGCGCCTCATCGGTGTGGATGGCGCGGAGTTGTGGCGGGCCGACGGCTGGCCCTATGGCGCGCCCACGTCGGGTTGGCCCACCGGCGAGGTACGGCCGGACGGCTATACGATCACCATTCCGGACGAGGCAGCGTCCGGGCTCTACAAGCTGGAAGCCAGCCTCTATGATCCGGCCACGCTGGAACCCGTCGGCGCGCCCGTCACCGCAGGCGTCATCCGGGTCGGCGCGGAGCCGGCCGTCGGTCCGCCCGTCGCAACCCTGGGCGACCGCATCACGCTTCACGACACCGCCGTATCGCCCACACAGGATGGTCTGGATATCGAACTCGTATGGCAGACCAACGCGCCTCTGCCAGGTGACCTGATCCGCTTCGTCCAGGCGTTGGATGCAGACGGCCAAGTCGTCGCACAGCAGGACGGTCCGATCATGAACGGCTTCCTGCCTGCGCAAGCATGGCCATTGGAGAGCCCCATCGCAGACCGGATCACGCTGGGCGTGCCGCCGGGCGAATACCGCGTCATTGCGGGCTTCTACGACCCGGAAACGGGCCAACGCCTTCCGGTGCAGATCGACGGGAAGGCCGCCGGCGATCATTTTATCATCGCCACCGACGTCGCCACGCGCCAAAACCCCTAATTTTCACCGTTCCGCGTCCCTTCTGCTATGATCGATGGACCGCGGATTAAGCGGATCCCGGCGGATTATTGAAAGATCGGCTTTGATCCGCCCAATCGTTCGACTGAGCTCACGACGAAGTCCGATAAATCCGCGGTCTATTGTCCATCGTCGTTCACGGAGCAACTCTTGTCCATGCGCGTTTCACCGCCGCCCGTCGATCCTAAGCCATTGCCGCGGGCCGCGGTCTGGTTTAGCCTGGCCGGCATCATCGGCTTCAACCTGCTGGGCAGCCTCTACTGGATTCAGCGCAACGTCGTGCTGGTCGGGCGGGATCCGGGCGGCCACCTAGAGCGCACCCTCCGCGCAGCGGAGATTCTGCAACAACCATCGGCTCAGACGCTTTTCGATCTGGTGACCCTCCACGATTACCGGCCGCCCCTGCTCTACATTGCCGCCCAGCCGTTTTACGCTCTCTTCGGCGTAAGCATGGACAGTGCGCAACTCACCAACGTCGTGCTCTTCGGCGTGGTGCTCTTGCTCACCTTCCTGGTCGGCCGCCTGGTCACAACGGAGCGCCTGGCCCTCTTTGCCACGCTTCTGGTCGGTCTGCTGCCCATGATGGCGGCCATGTCGCGCCTCTTCTACATGGAGCATCTGCTCACGGCCGCGCTGTTGCTCAACGTGCTGGCGCTGCTGCAAGGGGACGGCTTTCGCCACCGAGGCTGGACGCTGGTCTGGGGCATCAGTCTCGGTCTTGCCCTCCTGGTGAAATGGACCGCGCCCATTTATCTCCTGCTGCCGACCCTGTGGCTGCTCTGGCGGGCCGGCTTTTTTCAGGCCCAGTGGCAGGCGCTGCGTCATCCTACCATCGACTGGCCACGGCTGACCGTTGCCGGCGGCGGCGCGCTCCTCCTCACAGCCCTCTGGTATCTGCCCAATCGGGCCACGGCCCAGGAGATGTTCCTCGGCGATTGGATGGCGCTGCTCTGGTTTATTGCGCTCGGGGCCCTGATTTACGCGTGGCGCATGGAGCGGGGTCTGTTGGGCAATGTCTGGACCGGGCTGCTCCTGGCCCTGGTCATTGCCAGCCTCTGGTACTTTGCGCGCATTGACTTCCTCAACCGCCTCTCAGACGTGGCCTTCGGCACGGATCGGGGCAATCAGGAGGCGGTCAATCTCCTGCGGCTGAGCAACTACACCCGCTATTTCGGCATGTGGACCCGGGAGCACATGGGCCCCCTCGCGACCCTGGTCATCGTGCTTCCCGCGCTCTGGGTCTGGCTACGGCGCATTCCCGGCTGGCGGACGGCACGCCTGGGCGTGGTCGTGCTCTGGCTCATGCTGCTCTCCACCTATGTCCTGCTCATGTTTCTGGCCCAGGCGACCTCACGCAACATCGTGCCATTGGCGCCCGTCATCTGCATCCTGATCGCCGACAGCCTCCATGACTACAGGAAGTCGGTCGCCCTCGGGCTGGCCGTCGCCTGGAGCGCCATCCTCCTCTTCCAGTGGTCGCTCTACACCTTCGACGCCATGGCGCCCGTTCAGGCCCGGTCGGCTGCCCTCTGGACCACAGGCGACTACATGGCCTGGCCGTCGACGCAGGGAACGGATCCGGCCTACTGGATTCAACCCGACGTGCTCGACACCATGGACCCGCCGGGCCAGACCGGCGGAGAAAGCGACGCGCGGCCCATCACGTTCGGCATGCTGGTCGATTCCCGTGAGATCCACCGGGGCTCCTTCCGCTACCTCATCGGCGCAGAGGGACGCAACATTGAACTAACGGCCCTTTCCGAGCCTGAGACCGGTAGCTGGAGCCACATGTTGGCCAACCAGTGGGTTCTGGTGAAAGACGGCGATCCGGGCGACATCGTGGAGCCGGGGCTGAGCGTCCTGGCCCGGATCCAGGCGGGCGACCCGCTCTTCGACCGTCTCTATGCGCCGGTCAAGGAGTATCCGCTGCCCGACGGCGACACGGTCACCCTCTACCGCCGGGCCGAAGGATCGGCCCGGCCGACCGATTTTCCCGTCATTCTCATCGAGACCCAGGGTATCGCCGAAACGGTCAATGCGCTCTGGAGCGAGCATGCAACGCTCTTCATTTCCAACGCGGACACGGCCACCTGGGTGGGCATTCACGACCTGCAGGCCGACGACATCCGGGTGCCGCGGGAAGGGGAGACGATCGAGGACTTGCTAGGTGAGGAGACGCGGGGCACGATCATGGCCGTAACCCGCTACGACACGCCCGAGGTGCAAGCGTGGCTGCGCAGCAACAGCGACTACATTACTGAGGTCGGGGACGGCGAGTTCCGCGTCTCCATCTTCGGCCGTCCGAAGCGTCCGTTGGAAGAATTGCCACTCACATCACGGTGGGAGGCGATCGAGGTAACGGGGCTGCGCAGCCTCTCCCAGGTTTCCCCCGGCGAGGCCCTGCCGGTGGAACTCGACATGACTGGCCAGACCGACGGCACGCTCAAGATTTCCCTGCGCCTGATCAACCCGGCGGGTGACGCAGTCTGGCAGCGGGACGTGGTCATCGAGGAAAGGGCGCGACTTTCGCTCCTCGTGCCGCCCGACGCGGCCGCCGGCGACTATACCCTGAGCGCCGTCGTCTATGACGGCACGACCGGCACGCCGCTGCCGGATACCGCGGGCAATGAGCTCGCCCCACTCACGCCAATTACGGTTGTACCGTAGAAAGCGTGCGCCAGGCCGGCTCCTCGCCCGGCTCGGCCGAACGTGCGCAGCGAAAGCCCACCCGGAAGCTCCGATAGAGGGGGCGATCGTAGTCGGGCGCGCCGTCGCCATGATGACCCCAGTGCCGGTGCGCATTGCGCATGTAGTACCAGTTGTCCACATTGCTGCCGCCCCGAATCACGAAGAGCGGATGGTCCAAATCCGGGTAGAGGGGTTGGATGCTCACGGGCGGTCCCTGTGGGTTGACCGGCGGCGAGTAGTGGTAGTAGAAGTGATCGTACTTGTCCTGCACCCACTCAAAGGCATTGCCGCCCATATCGAGCGCGCCGTACGCACCGGCACCGTTGGGATAGGAGCCGACCTGCAGCATGTCCTGAACCCGGAGGCAGTGGCCGTTCGGGGGGAACTTGGCCGCCCGCTCACAGCTCAACAGTTCATCCCCCCACGGCCAGACGCGCTTTGTCATGGACCCCCGGGCGGCTTTCTCCCACTCGGCCTCCGTCGGCAGGCGTTTGCCCACCCATCCGCAGTAGGACTGGCCGTCCCACCAGGAGACATAAAGCACCGGGAAGTAATCGTAGGCCGGGTTGGTGAAATAGTCCTCCCGGGTCAACGAACGTTCCAGCCGGGGGGGATTGCAGACGCCCGCGTCGACGCAGGCGCGATACTCCTTGTTGGTTACTTCGTACTTGTCGAAGTAGTAGGCATCTAGATAGACCCGGTGCAGCGGGAGTTCTTCCGTGTAGCACTCGATTTCGTCCTCGTCGTCGCCGTCGCAGCCCATGGTGAAGGAGCCTTCGGGCACGTAGACCATGGATCCTACGTCCGGCGGATCGGGTATCGAAAGCGTCTTGAACGCCCAGAC
>CAYZLP010000447.1:0-4806 GCA_964478635.1 uncultured Caldilineaceae bacterium | reverse complement strand
CTACAACGGATAGTTGGATAGTTGGCGCCTATCAATTCGGCCAGCAACCACCTACCCGATTATGTAGGATTGCGGCTCGTATTCGTTGAAGTCACCCCAGAGCCGGCGCATACGACCAACCAGAAAGGACGGCCCCGTTGTGCCAGACCAAGACTCGACGGTGATCCATTCCGAGGTGACCGGCTCGGCCCCACACGACGTTCCTGCGGCCGACGGATCATCCGCGACCAGTTCGCCCTCCTTGCGCGTCCTCTCCATGGCAGAGGAAGAGCTGAGCCGCATCGTGCTCGACATCCACGACGGTCCAGTCCAGTATCTCTTTACGGCCCTTTCCCTGCTCACGGGCATCCAGCAAGATGTCGATGAAGTGGTCCCTGAGACAGATCTGGCGCCGCGTTTGGCCCGCGTGGCGACGCTGCTGGAGTCCTCCCTTTACGAGATCAAGTTTTTCCTGGGTACCTTCAGACCGCCCGAGTTCCGGCGCCGCACCATGCAATCTCTGGCTGAGGGTCTCGTGATTCAGCACGAGGAGTGGACGGGCGCTACCGTCGATTTGGTGGTGGAAGGGGTGCCGGCCACCCTACCCCTGGCGGTCAAGATCGCCTTCTATCGCATTGTGCAGGAAGCGCTGTCGAACGCATCACGCCATGCCGGCGTCGATCATTTTTCGGTCTACATCTGGGGCGAGGAGGGTTGGCTGGGCCTGGAGGTCCGCGATGAGGGCCGGGGGTTTGAGCCACCTGATTTCGACGAGCCGAATGAAGAGGTCCATGCCGCCCACATCGGCCTGTACGGCATGCGGGACCGCATTCAGCTGCTGGGCGGCAAATTTACGCTGGAGAGCAAGCCGGGCGCCGGCACCCGTATCCGGGCGGAGGTACCCATTCATGGCTGAAGCCGGTCGTCCCATTCGCATCGTTCTGGCCGATGACCATGCTTTGGTCACGGAGGGTTTGCGCAGTCTGATCGATCAGCAAGCGGATATGGAAGTGGTGGCCGCGGTCGAAGACGGCGATCAGCTGCTGGCATTTCTGAACGAGCACGGCAATTTTCCTTCCCAGACTCAGATCGATGTGGTCGTGCTCGACCTGCAGATGCCCTACGGCGGTCTGGAAGCCCTTTCTGAACTGCGGGATCGGGGCGATCACGTGCGGGTGCTCATTCTGACCGCTTTTGCGGATGGCGAGAGCATCCAATCCGCTCTGCAACTGGGCGCTGACGGTTTTGCGCTCAAGACGGAATCGCCCACCCAGACCATCGACGCCATACGGCAGGTTGCGCTGGGTCGTCTGGTCTTTCCCCGGGCCGCCCGCCGCTGGATGGCCCATCAGCGGGACAAGAGCGTCGAGGAAGCGCCCCTGCTGTCGCCCCGGGAGCAGGAAGTACTGGCCCATCTGGCCGAGGGGATGCCCAACTCCGAAATCGGCACGGCCCTGACCGTGAGCGAAAACACGGTTCGCTTTCATCTCAAGAACATCTACGAGAAGCTCCAGGTTTCCAATCGCACCGAAGCCGTTGCCTGGTACTTCCGCACAAAGCAAAGCCATTCATGACGACACAGACCGAAACCACGCAAGCAATCAGCGGACACGAAGCCGCCCCGCCTGCTGCTGCCCGCCGTTCTCTCGCCGCGCGTTATTGGGAAATCGATACCTGGCGCGGCATCGCCATCTGCACCATGATCCTCTACCATTTCACGTGGGATCTCTGGTACTTTCGCCTGCTGCCGCCCGACTTCAATCTGTATAGCGGGTTCTGGAAATATGTGCAGCGCTTTACGGCCACATCATTCCTGCTGCTCGTGGGCATTTCGCTGACGATCAGTTATCGCTATGCGCTCCAGCGCAACGGGAGTACCGCGGGGCTCTTTCCCAAGTTTCTGCGTCGGGGTCTCAAGGTCTTTGGACTGGGGCTGATCATTACGGCGGTGACCTACTTCGCCGGTGTCGGAACGATCCATTTCGGCATCCTGCATCTCATCGGCTTTTCGATCATCGCCGCCTATCCATTCCTGCGCTTTCGCTGGCTCAACTTCGCGCTCTGGATGCTCTTTTTCGTCGCCGGCTATTTTGTTTACGTCGATCCGATCTTTCTCGACAACAACTACTTCGTCTGGCTCGGTCTCCACACCTGGAACTACTACGCATCGGACTATTTTCCCATCGTGCCCTGGTTCGGTGTGGTTCTGCTGGGTATCTTTCTGGGCAACACCCTCTATTCCAGCGAAGGGCGGCGTTTCTATCTGCCCGATTGGGGCGACTTCCCGCCCTTTCGTTTCCTGCAGTTCCTGGGCCGCCACTCTCTCTTCATCTACATGATTCACCAGGTTATCCTCTTCGCCCTGGCCTTCGCCATCATGATCGCGCGTTTCTGGTGGATCGGGCGCCAGATGTAATCGAACGCGGATGGGGTGGATTGAGCGGATCGACGCGGATTTCTGAGAGAATCCGTAGAAATCTGCCCAATCCGCCCCATCCGCGTTCTATAATGTTTGGAACTACTGCAAGCGCCATTCGATGAGGGCGCCGGCGACCCAGGTGGGCGGCGGCGTATTGTACAGGCTGGCCGAGTCGGTATAGACGAGGTCGAGGATCTCGCCGCGCATGGGGCCGCGCAGGTAGCGGAAGACCTGCCCCGCGTCCCGGGCATCGCTCTTGGCCCGGACACATTGCTGGTTGTAGCCCCAGTAATCGCCCGTCGCAAGGAGATCGATCCCCTCCTGGATCGACGCCCGGGCCACGGCGAGGCCTTCGGCATCGGGCGCATAGGTCTCTTCGGGCGGCGTGCCGTAGCCGATGCCGTGATGAAACGGATCGGCCGTGGAGACGATGACCGCATTTTCTGCCAGCGCGGCCAGTTCATCGATTCCGGGCAGCTGTTCGGGCTTGCCCCCGGCCAAATAGGGGTAGCGCTCGAGGACTTCCGGTCCCTGGATGCCCCGGCGCTTGGTCTCCGCAGCCCAGAAGTGGCGGAAGCTGTAGAGCGCATGGTCCCCGCGCCATTCGTCGCCCGTTGACAGCCCCGTCCCCTGAATGCCCCAATGACGAAAGTTTGCCGGCGGCTCGCCTGCGGCCACGCGCATGCGCGCGTCCTCCATCTCATCGGTAAAGGCATGGAGCACGCTGATCACGATGACTCTTTCGGCGCCCGAGTCGAGACAGGCGTGGACGGCCGCCGCAATCTGGTGACCGCAATCCTCGACGCCGGCATGGGGAAAAACGATCACGCCGCCTGCGGCGAGGGTGGGCGCCAGATTCCACTGGCGGGCTTCCTCCAACTGGCGCAGGGTGCCGACATCTCCCAGTTCTTCATGCTCGCGTCGGTAAAGCGCTTGAATCTCCTGCTGAAGCTGCTCTCGGTTCATGGGACCTCAATTGTGGTGGGAGTTGCGCGGTTGATGCCGGCCCGGACTTCGATAGGGCGGTACTGCGGCAAGCTCAGCATAGATACGCTCTGTACAGGCAGGCTCAGCCGACGTCAACTGCGTTACTTCTGGGTTATGCGCCAATTCTGGATTAGTCGTCTTCCAGCTTGAGCGTGTAGGTCAAAAGTTGCTTGTTCGTCCGGTCGCGCACCAGAAGCACCATCTGTCGATTGGCGACGGCCCGTTCGTACTGGGTCGCAAATCCGGCCCGGGAATCCTCGTCCAGAATTTCGCTCAGCTCCGCAAACGGGTAGGCGAAAAGCTCGTTGTCGTTCACATCCAGCAGAATTACCGGTCGTTTGTCGGCATGCTGGTTGTAGAGTCCGGCAATGTTCGGCCACTGTTCCGCAATGACGTCCTGATAGATGTCGCTCATACGAATCCTATTGTTCTGAAACGCAGGCCGCAGCGCTCCGCTCTCGAAGCGGCGCCAGCGACGAGCGCAGACGTAACATCCTCCGAATCTATCATAGGCGGCGCAGCGGGTCAAACGAATTCCCCGCTCTCCGTCGCGTTCGTGTAAAATGGAACAAAGATCGTTTCGCCCTGACATTGCCCGGGAGCCCTTCGTCCTCTATCATGCGCTCCACGACTGTTGATTCACAAAACCGGCGTGATTTGCTCACCCTGCCCTTCTTGGGACGTGCCGCCCGTTGGCGATACGGGCGCACCGTCCTGCAAAGCGCGGTCTTTCTGGCTGCTGCCGTCATGCTCGTCGACGGCCTGATTGGCAGCCCGCTGGCCGCCAAGAATACGGCCACCATCGGTGCCTGGGTCCACTACCGGGGCTTGATTGTCCTGGCGTTGCTGTTTGTCGGGAATTTGTTTTGCGCCGGCTGCCCGTTCTTGCTCACGCGTGGCTTGGCCCGGCGCCTGGGCCGGCCGACCAAGCGCTGGCCCAAGGCCCTGCGCAATAAGTGGCTGGCCATCAGCGCCCTGATCGCCATGCTCTTTGTCTACGAATGGCTGGATCTATGGGCGAGCCCGTGGCTGACGGCCTGGGTCATAATCGCCTATTTCGTCGCGGCCTTCCTGTTTGAAGCCTTCTTCACGCGCGACACTTTCTGTCTCTACGTCTGTCCTCTGGGAACGTTCAACTTTCTCTACAGCTCCGTCAGCCCGACGCAGGTTACGAATCGCAGCGACCAGACCTGCCGCGATTGCGTCGGTCATGAATGCATCAATGGTCAGTTTGACGGTGCTGGCACGCTGATCCAGCAGGGCTGTCAGCTCGAACTCTATGTCCCCACCATGCAGAGCAATCTCAACTGCACGCTCTGTATGGATTGCGTACGCGCCTGCCCTCATGACAACGTCGCCCTCGTCACGCGAGCGCACAGTGACGAACTGCTGCGCCGTCCCTGGCGCAAGCGCCTGGACTA
>CAYZLP010000446.1:3001-4816 GCA_964478635.1 uncultured Caldilineaceae bacterium | reverse complement strand
AACTTGTGCTTGTTGATGTGGTGCTCCTCGTCGGCCGGCGTCAGCACTTCGCTTTCGTCGATGTAGTCGACGCCCAGAGCCTGGAGAATCTGGGCCTCCACAAAATGGCCGATGCGCGCCTTGGCCATAACCGGAATCGTCACCGCTTCGATGATACCCTGGATCATGTCCGGGTCGCTCATGCGGGCCACGCCGCCGTCCCTGCGAATATCGGCCGGCACCCGCTCCAGCGCCATGACTGCGCACGCACCCGCCTCTTCAGCAATGCGCGCCTGTTCGGGGGTGACCACATCCATAATGACCCCGCCCTTGAGCATCTGGGCCAGACCGGCCTTGACGGCAAAGGATCCGGTCACATAGCCGGCGCTGCCGTTTTGGCCGCCATTCTTGCTCTGCTCGCTCATCCCTGTTCTCTCCTTGTGACAGAATTATCGACAGATCTTCGTGCTCTGCGTTATGCAAAGATTGTGCGCGCCGCGGCTATCCGTGGCTGTAACGATCTATTGTACGCAAGATCGTGCGCGCCGCCAATTGTTTCGCGAGGGCGAAATCAAACCAATTCACGCACGATTTCCGCCGCCGCAAACCGCCACTGCAAACCTAATCCGTAAACCGCACCCGCAAACCGTAGCCTGAGCCTGTCGAAGGCAGTTTGAACGACCCGCCTTCGACAGGCTCAGGCTACGGAGATGGACGCTGCCTTTTGTTCTTGTGCGTCGCGACGGATTCCTACTTCTTCTCGCTGCTGGACATGCGCCGTTCGAAGTAGCGCACGCCCAGGGCCAGGGCAATGGTCATTGAAAGATAGAGAAAGGCAACCACGTTGTAGGTTTCCAGGAAGCGGAAGGTGCTGGCGGCATAGGTATTGCCCAGGCGGGTGATGTCGGGCACGCCCACGACCGAGACCAGGGCCGAATCCTTGAGCATGGCGATAAAGTCATTGCCCAGGGGCGGCAGCACCCGACGCACGGCCTGGGGCAGCACCACGTAGCGCATGGTCTGCCAGCGACCCATGCCCAGGCTCATGGCGGCTTCGGTCTGACCCCGATCGATGCTCTGGATGCCGGCCCGGAAGATCTCGCTGATGAAGGCGCTGTAGCCGATGATGAGGGCCAGGATGGCCCGGGTGGCGAAGGAGAGATCGCGCACGCTCATTTCGACCCAACTCGTGCCAATCCCGGCAAGCCCTATGGCCACCAGCCAGCCGCCCAGCCAGTTGATCACGCCGACCAGGGCCGGCGCGCCCACGAAGACGATGTAATAGAGCAGCACCAGCATAGGCACGCCGCGCACGATCTCTACGTAGAACGACGTGATCTCCTGCAGCGCCCGGCTCTTGGACAAGCGGGCCATGCCCACCAGCAGGCCAACGAAGATCGCGCCGACAAAGGCGACGATGGTCACGTAGACGGTGACGCCAACGCCCTTGAGCAGGGCCTGAAAGATAACCTTGTAGACCTCATCGGTCAGGATTTTGTAAAGAAAGAAGATGCCCAGACCGATGGTCGCCACCAGCCAGTAGGGCGTTTGATGCAGGATGACCGCCGCTCTCGAACGATCCTGCCCGGGCGGCGACGGCGAAGGAGTGGGCTGTCCCGGCGAGAACTGCGCAGGATCGAGCGGGTCTGACACGGGCTGAACAGCCATGACGCAAGCCTTTCCAATCAAAAAGGGCGCCGGCGCCGCGTACGACACCAACGCCCGAGATGGTAGAGAGAACAGTAGCCTTAAATGATGCGATATGGAGTTGGTGGACAACGGAAAGACGTTACACAGAGAGCCACAGAGATTTTTAGCAGGAGACGATTATCGCTC
>CAYZLP010000446.1:0-2901 GCA_964478635.1 uncultured Caldilineaceae bacterium | reverse complement strand
GCGTGTAGTCGTTGGCCGTCACCGCCACGATTTCCCGCCCGCCCAAATCGGGCAGATCGTAGACGACCTGGGCCATGCCCGGGCCGGTCATGGCTTGGGCCGGCGCGGCTGCGCCTTCATCGCCGGTTGATGCAGGCGGCGTGGGGACGGCGCAGGCCGTAAAGAGGGCCAATGCGGCCAGGAGAGCCAGGGCAAGGGTTGCCCGGCGGAAGTGAGTGATCATGGTGCAAACCTCCTGTTGACTGAGATGAGATTTGTGCGCAAAATTGATTCTGCTGCATGGTAGCACAGAGCGCGCACCAGACCAATTGAGGTGTGGAGTCGACAATTTTGATTCGACCGGTCCGCCCGGAACTTTCCAGCAGAAGTATGTCCGCAGCTGTACCTGCTTCCTGTATCAGGTTGGAGCGAACTATAGGCTCAAACGGACTAAACTGGAATCAATTGCCGTGATAGGAACGAACAGCGCCTGCGGGTTCCTTGCCGCAGGACTTGATCGGATGACGACTTGATTGGATGACGGGGAGAGCTTCCTGAAATGGAAGAGAATCGAAAAGGACAGACTAAATGACACGGATTTACGCAGCATATGATGGCGGCGTCGCCATTATTCGGCATCAAGAGGAGCGCTGGCACGCCGCTCTGACCCTCCATGACCGGGCCTGCCAGTGTTTGGCTGTCGATCCGCAACGGCCGGCGACAGTTTATTGCGGGACGATGGATGCTGGATTGTGGCGCAGCGATGACGGCGGCGATATCTGGCAACCGACTGAGACTGCATTGCCCCACCAACGGGTCATGTCCGTCGCCGTCAGTCCCTTTGCCACCGGGACTGGCCGCAGCATTCTGTGGGCCGGCACTGAACCCAGCGCCCTTTTTCGGTCGACCGACGGCGGCGCTTCGTGGGAGGAGTGTACAGGTTTGCAGGAGTTGCCCTCGAAGGCGACTTGGCGCTTTCCGCCTCGCCCCTGGACCCATCACGTACGGTGGATCGAACCCGATAGAGCGGTTGCCGATCGGATCTACGCGGGTATCGAATTGGGCGGCGTCATGCGCAGTCTGGACGGCGGTCTGACCTGGGAGGATCGCAAGCCCGGATCTGAACACGATTGTCACACTTTGCGTACCCACCCCGCTGCACCCGGACTGGTCTATGAGGCCGCCGGAGGTGGGTTTGCCGAGAGTGACGATGGCGGAACGACGTGGCGTGGAGCCAATCATGGCTTGCATGAACATTACCTCTGGGGACTAGCGGTCGACTCCGCCGATCCCCATACGATTATCGTCTCCGCCTCCCCTGGACCGCGTGCGGCTCATAATGACGAGCACGCCACGTCACAACTTTATCGCAGAAGCAAAGATTCTACATGGGAGCTTCTCCATCGGGGGCTGCCAGGTGCCGCTGGCACGCGGGCCTATGTGCTGGCGGCAAACCCGACTGCGGGCGGGATTTTTTATGCAGCTACCCGTCAAGAACTCTACTCTTCGACCGATGGCGGTTCGAGTTGGCGACGGTTGGAGATTGAATGGCCCGGCGATGTTCAGTTCCGTACGGTCAATGCTCTCGTCGTAGCTGAATAGCCAACGCTGAATAGCCAACATTTCGCCATATGCGAAATTGCCTTGCGCTAATCTAGACCGCTAGCAGCGGAAGCAGTTGTTTACTCGTCCGGCTGGTCTCCTTTGTCGCCCCCTTCCGTTTTAGCAGAAACGGGCTGGGTCAAGAATGGTCCGATGTCGACATTCCAATAGTAATCTTCCAAATCCCAGTAGGACCAGGGTTTGCCTTGATCCTCCCAGGTAATGGCAATGCGCGCCGGCACTCGGGCGTTCTTCACCGTCTTCCAGTCCAGGAAATCGGCATGCCACGGGATCTTGCCGCTCTCGGCGTCGCGGTAGCGCAGCGCAGTGAGGCGCGTGATCAAGTGCGTCTCCGGATCGAAGTGGACGACCAATTCGTCCTCTTCTTTTCCCAGAGGAAAGAAGAGCCGCGCGGAATGCTTGTCGATGGCCTCCCAGCGGATACGTTCATCCGTGATCCAGAGCGACGGCATCAGCGGCGCTTCGGCCCACAGAATCATATTGGCGCCCTGATCGATTTCCGGTCCGGTGGCTTCCCTGCCGATTGGTCCGGTTTTGCCTCTGCCCTCCGCATAGTGATCTACGGCCTTGAGGATGGTGCGTCCAAACCAGGTGATTTCCATATAGCGCTCAAATGCCTGGCCGGGCAGGTGAACCAGGCGGAAACGGAGCGGCAGCCACAGGCTGAAATTCGCCCGGGCGCGCCCGTAGACGGCCAGGGAATCGACCCGTGGCGCTTCTTCACCATAGGCTGCTCGAAAGAATTGCCTTACCGGATCCGGCACGTTTGTCGGGATCTCCACGGAGCCGAGATCTTCCGGCGCATCGGCGGGTGGAGGAAGGTTGTTCGGCCGAACCTGGAATCCTGCCCAGCCGATGCCGGCGATAATGGCCAGGCCGCCAAGCAGGCCAAGCGCGATCGTTCCGAATTGATTCATAGAAGGTCTCCGTTCAGTCTCCAGTTCCCATGACCGTGCGCCACATTCTGCCGGGGGATGCGGTCTCTCCGCTCAGCAGCGTCTGGGCGCGGAAGAGCCGCGCCATCAGCAAGACGACGCCCACGCCCGTCAACAGCAGCAGGAGCAGGCTGAAGCCGATCTGCCAGGGCGGAACGGCCGTCACCGTGAGCCGCAGCAACATGGCCGTCGGCGCGGAAAAGGGCAGAATGCTCAGGAATACGGCCAACTGGCCATTGGGCGCGGCGGCGATCGCACTCCAGAGATAGATGGGCAGCAACATGGGCAGTGTGATGACGAAGATCCAGATTCGGTTACTGTCGATCGTGGGCGTGACGGCGCCGATACCGGCCATCAGCCCGGC
>CAYZLP010000445.1:0-4819 GCA_964478635.1 uncultured Caldilineaceae bacterium | reverse complement strand
GTCGGCATGACGTTTGGCACAGTCCGGGGCGAGGTCTAAATGAACATTGCAAAACGTCCTTTCGCTTCCGTCGTTCAACTGATCCTCATCTTTGTGCTCCTGGGGGCCATGGTGCTGATCGGCCAGCGCATTTCGATGCAGCTCTATCAAATCGGCTTGATCGTCCTGGTCGTGGCTACGTTCAGTCAGATTGCCTTCGGCAACATCCCGCCTGACGCCAATTTCGCCCGGTCCATGCGCCTGTATGCGCTATATATCGGCATCACGGCCGTTATCTTCGTCATTGCCATCTTCCTGGCGCCCTTCCTCGTTTCTCTGGGACGTTAGCTCATGACCACGTACGCACTCGAACTGCGCGATCTCTACAAGCGTTACGACAAAAACGAGGTTCTGCGCGGCGTCAACCTCCAGGTGACGCCCGGCGAATTCATGGTCGTTTACGGCCTGCCCGTCTCCGGCAAGTCGGTCCTGGTGCGCCTGCTCACGGGCCTGGAAAAGCCGGATGCCGGCGAAATCATTCTGCGCGGACAGGACATCACTTATGCGGCGCCTGGATCGCGCAACATCGGCTATGTGCCCCAGTCCTTCGCCCTCTATCCCCACATGAACGTGGACCGCAACATCGGCTATCCCCTGGACCTGGCCAAGACGCCCAGAGCCGAACGGGACGCGGAGGTGCAGCGCGTGGCCGAATTGCTCGACATCGCCGAATTGCTCGACCGCATGCCGGATCAACTGAGCGGCGGGCAGAAGCAGCGCGTGGCCATCGCCCGGGGTCTGGTCAAACCGACAGACGTCTACATTCTGGACGATCCGCTTATCGGCCTGGACTTCAAGCTGCGCGAGCGGCTGATCGATGACTTGAAGCGCACTCAGGAAGTGCTGGGCGTGACCTTCATCTACACCACGTCCGACGCCGTGGAGTCCATGATGCTGGCCAGCGAGATTGCCGTGTTGGCGGATGGCGAGATTGTCGAAGTAGCCGCGCCGGAGATGCTCTATGAAGCGCCCCGCCGGGCGGAATCCATGCAGTATGTGGGCTTCCCCCAGGCCAATTTTCTAGGCGGCACGCTGGTCAAGAACGGTGCAGGCTATCGCCTGCAAACGCCCGCCTTTGAAACGCCGGTGGTGGCCGATGAAGGTGTTGACCTGGCAGACGTGCCTCACGCGGTGACCGTTGGGCTGCGGCCCGAGCATATCCGCATCGACACGGATTTCGCGCCGGGTATGTTGACCCAGGCCGCCTCCGTTCTCCTGCGAGAGGATCTGGGCGGGGAGGACATCATCTATCTGGATGTGAATGGACGCCAGCTGGCCACCGTCTTGCGTAATGATGATACCTCCCAGGTGCACGCCGAAATCGATCAGCAGATCACCATCGGGGTCGATCCGGCCGCACTGGTCGTCTTTGCCGATAACCGGCGCGTCGCGCGGGGCGCGCCGGCATAATAGGGGCCAGCATTCCGGGATTGGGGCAGCAGGACTTCGGTAACCGGAATCGTCGTGCCCCAATCCCGGAATGCTGGCCCTCCGTTCAAACATTCCCAAAGTCAAGGATTGCCTACCGTGCTAGATATTCGAGTCGACAACCTGCGTAAGGAATTCAACGACGGTGAAGTGGTGGCCGTGCGCGATCTGACCATGACCTTTCCCGCCGGCACTACGACTTGTCTGTTGGGGCCGTCGGGCTGCGGCAAGACGACGCTTATGCGCATCATCGCCGGCCTGGAAGAGCCCACCGCCGGTGACGTCTACTTCGGCGACGAGCGGGTAACGAACTATTCGACCGCCAAGCGCAACATCGGCATGGTCTTTCAGTATCCGGTGGTCTACCGGGGCAGCACGGTGCGGCGCAACATCGAGTTGCCGCTCATCGCCGAAAAGCTGCCGCGCAGTGAGCGGGAAGCCCGGGTCAACGAAGTGGCCGAACTGCTGGAGATGACCGATGCCCTCGATCGCGATGTCGATTCGCTGGACAACGGGACGCGCCAGAAAGTATCGGTGGCGCGCGCGGTGGCCCGCTTTCCCAAGATCATTCTCTTCGACGAGCCCATCACCAACGTGGACATCAACGCCAAGCTACAGCTCAAGCGGGCGCTCAAGGAGCTGGTGACGCGTCTCAATCAGACCATCATCTACGTGACTCACGACCAGACCGAGGCCATGACCCTGGCTGATAAGATCGCGTTGATGAAGGATGGCGAAATCGTGCAGTATGACGATCCGCGGGCGCTGTACAACCACCCGAATGATGTCTTCGGCGGCTGGTTTTTGGGCAATCCCGGCATGAACTTTGTCGAATATCAATTCGAGCGGCAGGATGTCAACGGCGCGGCAAGCACACCCTTTTTCGCCCATCCCGTGAAGCTGCACGGCGCGGCCCGGGGTGACGGTCAGTTGACTCTGGGCATCCGGCCGGAGCATGTGATTCTGAGCGACGCAGAGCAGCCCGGCAGCGTGCCGGGCCAGGTGCAAAACAGGGCCATCGTCACCGGCGGCCAATATCTCGTCACGGTGGCGGTGGGCGATCAGATTATCAAGGCCAAGGTTCCCAGCGCCGTGGGCCGTGCGCTCCAGTCGGACGTGTGGGTCAAGTTGCCCCTGGACCGCGTTACGCTCTTCGGCGCCGACGGTCACCAGCCCGACGTCGTTCTGATCGCAGCCGAATAGCCCGAGCTCGGACCGTAGCCCAAGCCCGCAACCGCAACCTGAGCCTGTCGAAGGCGACTTTGACCAGCAGCGGGGCTTCGATACTTCGACAAGACTTCGGCATGAGCTCAGTCGAACGCTCAGCACAGGCAAGCTCAGCCGGCAAATGACAATTGACGTAACCGAGAGACGGAAAACGCCATGAAAAAGCTTATCAACGATCCCGACAATGTCGTGCGCGAGCAGCTGCTCGGCGTGCGTGCCGCACATCCCGAACTGGTCGTGCACATCGACCCCCACTATATCACCCGGGGCGATGCGCCCGTGGCCGGCAAGGTGGCCCTCGTATCGGGCGGCGGCAGCGGTCATGAGCCCATGCACGGCGGCTTTGTCGGCGCAGGCATGCTGGACGGCGCCTGCCCGGGCGAGGTCTTCACGTCGCCCACGCCGGATCAAATGCTGGCCTGCGGCCAGGCGGTCAACGGCGGCGCCGGCGTGCTCTTCCTCGTCAAGAATTACACGGGCGACGTCCTCAGCTTTGAAACCGCGGCCGAGCTGCTGCATTTCGAAGGCATTCCCGTCCAAACCATCCTGGTGGACGACGACGTAGCCGTCAAGGACAGTCTCTACACGGCCGGTCGCCGGGGCGTAGGCGGCACGATACTCATGGAGAAGATCGTGGGCGCGGCGGCCGAGGCCGGTTATGACCTGGATCAGTGCGCCGATCTGGCCCGGCGGGTCAACCTCAACGTCCGCTCCATGGGCATGGCTCTGACCTCGTGCATCGTTCCCGCCGCGGGCAGACCCACCTTCGATCTGGCCGACGACGAGATGGAGATCGGCATCGGCATCCACGGCGAGCCGGGCCAGAAGCGCATGTCCGTGACGACGGCCGACGAAATCACGGCCATGCTGGCCACCGAAATCCTGGACGACGTCGCCTATACCCGCACCGTCCGCGAATGGGATCGGGAAGCGGGTGACTGGGTGGAGAAGACGTTAACCGACGAACCCTTCCAGGCCGGCGATCGAGTCATCGCCCTCGTCAACAGCATGGGCGGCACGCCGATTTCGGAGCTTTATACGGTCTACGCCAAGCTCGCCCAGATCTGTGCCGAGCGCGAAGTCTCTATTGTGCGCAACCTGATCGGCCCCTACATCACTTCCCTGGAAATGCAGGGCTGTTCCATCACCCTCCTGCGGGTGGATGACGAAATGTTGAACTTCTGGGATGCGCCGGTCAATACACCCGGCCTGCGCTGGGGAGCGTAGCCGTCATGAGCGCAACCGTCACAACCGCCCAGATGATCGATTGGCTCCAGCGCGCGGCCGTGGTGCTGACCGAAAACAAGGATTATCTCACCCAGCTTGATGCCGCAATCGGCGACGCCGACCACGGCGCCAATATCTCACGCGGCTTCAGTGCCGTCATCGAAAAGGTAAACGGCGCGCCCCCGGCCGACATCGGCGCGCTCTGCAAGATCACGGCCATGACCTTGATGTCCACGGTTGGGGGAGCCAGCGGTATGCTCTATGGCAACTTTTTCTTGCGCGCCGCCATGGGCGTACAGGGAAAGACCGAGCTGTCGCCGGCGGATCTCCAGGCGCTCCTCGATACGGGCATGAACGGTATCATTCAACGGGGCCGAGCCGAGCCGGGCGATAAGACCATGATCGATGCGTGGATGCCTGCTGTCGCTGCGTTGGGCGCTGAATTAGATGGTGACAGCGCTTTGACGCCCGCCCTGCAGGCCTGCGCGGACGCGGCCGAGGCCGGTATGAAAGCCACGATACCCATGCAGGCGCGCAAAGGTCGGGCCAGCTACCTGGGTGAACGCAGCATCGGACACCAGGACCCCGGCGCCACCTCCACCTACCTGATCCTGCAGGCGCTCCATGATGCCGTGGCAGGGTGACTGTCACGGGTCCAGGGAATCGGGTCGACGAGCCATCTTCAAATCCGTGACAGTCACCCTGCCACCTTACACTTCCAGCCCAAATTATGATCGGCATTGTGCTCGTCTCTCATAGTGAAACCCTCGCCCGGGGCGTGCTGGAACTGGCCGAGCAGATGACCCAGGGGCGCGTGCCCATCGCCCTGGCTGCGGGCATGGACAATCCGGACGATCCCATCGGCACCGATCCGATGCGCGTGCTGAGCGCCATCAAG
>CAYZLP010000444.1:0-4824 GCA_964478635.1 uncultured Caldilineaceae bacterium | reverse complement strand
CGGCATAGGCTTCGGCCGGCGCGCCGGCCGCCCGGCGGGCCGCGGCCTCATTCAGCAGATGGGCCACCTGCTGCGCAGCCATGGCCTGGATGCGGCCCAACTGGTCGTCGACCCGGCGCCAGATCGCGGGATCGTCGGCCGGGCCGGCCAGATCTCTGGCGCGCCGGTTGGCCGCGTAGGCTTCCCGCCACGCTTCACCGGCCAGGAGGCGCTCGGCCTGCTGCAGGGCAATGGCTGCATGCTGGCGCTCGGCCTCCCGCTGCAGCGCGCGATCGCCGATCCGCACGGCCAGACGATAGGCCCGGCGGTTGCGCGCCACCGCCTGCTCCCAGCGATCCCGGTCCAGCAGGTCCTCTACTTCGCGCAGATAGCCTTCGATGGCCTCGATTTCGGACATTTCTTCCGTCTGCAGGGCCAGGATCAAGTCGGTCCAGTTCAATGAGGAGGCGCCGTCCAGCTCCCTGGACCGCAGTTCGGACAATACGGGCGCATCGGCCGGCTCCAGGAGAATCAGCCGGTGGGTGGAGCGGCTCAGGGCGACGCGCATTTCGTCAAAGAGGCGCCGGGCTTCGAAGCGGGGAATGTTGCCGCGGCCCGTGTCGGCGCTCAGGTCCAGGGCTTGCTCATAGAGGTCGTTGAGCCCATGTATCAGAATCGTGTGGCGCTCCAGCCCCTTGATCTCCCGGGGCAGATAGATGATCTCGTCGGCCAGGGCCTGGACGGTTGGCGGCAGCTGGCGGGTCAAGCCTTCCGTCAGGTCAACCAGCGCGCGCCCGGGCCGGCTGGCCATCTCCGCCAGGAGGACGGCCCAGGGCGCCTCGTCGCTCGTCAGACCGGCGGTCACTTTCTGGAGCAGCGTCGGCACATCCCCACCATCATCCAACAAGGCATCCTGGTGATCCACCAGGGCCAGAAGCTCCGACGGCGGCAGGGTGGCATCCGGGGGCGCTGTAAAGAAAATCTGGCCGAGCTCCGGCACCTCGCCGTTGGGTTCGGTGAGCATACGCTCGCGTTTGGCGCTGGGACGGAAGCGTTTGGGCAGGTGGCTGTAGAACTGCCAGCTGTTATCAATGATCTGGGCCAGGTTATCTGGCGCGCGGCGCTGGTACTGAAACTCGAATTCCTCAGGCCAGATGCCGATCTGCTCGCCGACCATGTACTTGGTCAGGCCCCAGTCAAAACCGCTGGGCTGGACGATCTGAGACTCGTCACCCGCTACGGTCAGGGTGAGGCTGCGGCCGTCGTTTTGGCGCACGCGTAGCCGCAGGAGTTCGGTCATGAGGGCGATCTGGAGGAGAGTGAGATCCTGCACCTCGTCGATGACGAGTGCGTCCAGGGAGCTGAGCCACGGGGGCGTTTGGCCGGCGATCAGCTGTGCAAGGGCCTGGCGCGCGGCGACCTGATCGCGGAAGAAACGCATGTGACGCACGCGCTGGGCCAGCCGATGGGCGATTTCCGCTTCCTCCAGGGTCAGTTCGCGCTCTTCGGCGTAGGTCAACAGATCGATGCCGCCGCCGCCCAGATTTTGCTGGGCCCAGTCGTAATTGTCGGGAAAATCCCGGCCGAGGAGATGGGCCCGGATCTCGGTGAAGAGCGTCCGGGGATAGGACCGCCAGGCACCCAGTTCGGCAGGATTCTGACGCTCCAAAAAGTCCCGAAACTCGTTGAGTTCGGCGAAAGGCTCCAGGTAGATGGAAAGGCCGGTCAATTCGCCGACCAACTCATTGAGGGTTACGATGCGCAGGCGTTTGGCCAGTTCTTCGGGCGGGCGGCCGGTACTGGCCGTGTACTGGGACTCGACGAATTCCTGGGCGGCGCGCCGCAGGCGGGAAGTGTAGGTCACGTAGAGAATGCGGCCCATGTCGTCCCGGGCCAACAGATCGCGCAGGAGGTAGAGCAGGGCTACGGTCTTGCCACTGCCCGGCAGCCCCTTGATGGTGGCGACGTTGACCGTACCCGGAGCCGGCGGGCGGCTGATCGCGCGCTGTTCTTCGTAGCGGGGATCCAACGAGTCGATGGGCAGGGGCACATAGTCGGCCAGAGCGCCGAGGTTGACGGGTTGATCGGTCAAATCGTGATGGCGCACGGAATGGACGAGAATCGTATTGAGGGCGCCGTTGCTTTCCTGCCGCTCCCGATCGGGCCCGGACGGCAAGCCGCTTTCACTCTGGGGAATCCACCAAAGGTAGTAGTGATTGCCCTGTACGGGCGATCGGCGCCAGCGCGCGTTGCGCCCCATGGTCCCCTTGACTACGGGTGTACGCCCACTCGTCCCCAGAAGCACCTGCGCCCAAGCAGTCTTGCGCTGAGCTGTGGGGGAAAGAGCGGCAATGCTTTCCTGGAAATCCTTATGCTGTAACAGACGATAGGCGGTCATGCATTTATGTGATTCTAAATGGCGAACGCCACCGCTCATGCCCTGCCGGCCGACGCTCCAAAAGACAGTCCAGAATGCTATTGTATGGGCGCTTGTCTATCCGCGCAACATCTCCCCCCAGGCAGTGGACCTACGCCGACGTGCTCACTGAACGGTGGAGGTTCCAGCCGATAGAGGAACAAGCGGCGCGTCACGCACGTTGCCATAGACATGAAGCGCATGCCTCTCCCGTGGAAACCGATTGGGCTGCTGGCGCTCTGCTTGGGCCTGCCTGCGGCCGGCAGCGCGCTGGCCCTGTACGCTTGGCTGCTGGCCGATCTGCCGCCGGTCACGGCGCTGGAGACGCGTGTGGTCCGGCCGACGACCCATATCCTCGACCGCAACGGCCGGCTCCTGTACGAGGTTATCGATCCCGACGCAGGCAAGCAAATCAGCCTTTCCCTGGAGACCATCCCCCCGACCTGCCAAGAGGCCACCATCGCGACCGAGGACGAACGCTTCTATCTCCATCCCGGCTTCGACCTCGTCGCCATCGGCCGCGCAGCCGTCCAGAATGCGCGCAGCGGCGAGATCGTCAGCGGCGCCAGCACGATCACCCAACAGCTGGCCCGCATGCTCTTGCTCGACCCCGAGGAGAGACTGGAACCGTCGTACAAGCGCAAGCTCCGCGAGGCGTGGCTGGCCTGGCGACTTGATACTCGCTACACGAAGGACGAGCTTCTGGCCCTCTATCTGAATCAGACCTACTACGGCAATTTCGCGTTCGGCATCGAAGCCGCCGCCCAGATCTTCTTCGCCAAACCGGCAGCCCAGCTCAGCCGGGGCGAATGCGCGCTCCTGGCCGGGCTGATCCAATACCCCGGCGGCTACAACCCCCTCAGCTATCCGGACGTAGCCAAGGCGCGCCAGCAGACGGTCCTGCGCCTCATGCAGGAAGCCGGCTACCTTACGGCGGCGGAAGTCGCCCAGATCGACCGGGAAGCCCTGCGCTACCGCTCGCGTCTCTTCGAGATCAATGCACCCCATTTCGTCATCTATGTCCAGGACCAACTGGTCCGGGAACTGGGGCCGGAGGCCCTGCGCGCCGGCGGCCTGACCGTTACCACCACCCTGGATCTCGATCTCCAACGCGAAATACAGCGGTCGGTCCGGCGCCGGCTCGATCTGCTCAACTGCCGGACGCCGGGTCTCTGCGATGAGTTGACCGATCCCACTCGGCGTATCAGCAATGCGGCCGCCGTGGTGCTGGATAGCCGCAGCGGTGACATCCTGGCCATGGTGGGCAGCCCGGACTATTTTGACGAGAGCATTCAGGGCAACGTCAACGCGGCCCTGAGCCTGCGCCAGCCCGGCAGCGCCATCAAACCCCTGACCTATGCGGCAGCCATGGATCCGTCCTTGAGTAGGGAACGGGGACAACAACCCTTAACGCCGGGTGACATTCTCGCCGATCTGCCCACGACCTTCTACGGCACCAACGCGGCGGGCGAGCCGGAGACTTATACGCCCCTCAACTACGACCGCACCTTTCACGGTCCCGTCAGCGTGCGCACAGCCCTGGCCAGCAGCTACAACATTCCGGCCGTCAAGGTGCTGGAGCGCATCGGCGTGGAGAGCCTGCGCCGGCTGGCCGCACGGGCCGGGATTACGAGTTTCACCGACGAGTACGGCCTGGCACTGACGCTGGGCGGTGGCGAGGTGCGTCTGCTGGAACTGGCCGCAGCGTATGGGATGCTGGACGATGGAGTGGCGGTGCGGCCGCGGGGAATCTTGGGGGTTGAGGGATTGGCGGCCGATCCCGCTACCCAATCTTCAATCTCCAATCCTCAGCCTCCCATCATCCAGCCCGAAACGGCCTACCTCCTGACCGACATGCTGTCCGACCCGGTCGCGCGGCGGCCGGCGTTTGGCGAGGGATCCGTGCTGGAACTGCCTTTTCCGGCCGCGGTGAAGACGGGGACGACGACGGATTGGCGCGACAACTGGACGGTGGGCTATTCGACCGAACGCATCGTCGGCGTCTGGGTCGGCAATGCCGACAGCACGCCCATGGTGGGTATCAGTGGCGTGGACGGGGCCGGCCCAATTTGGCACGACGCCATGCTGGCGGCCCACGCTGACGACCCCGAACCCTTTGCCCGGCCGGAGGAGATCGTGGAAATCCAGATTTGCGGCCCCAGCGGCATGCTGCCCGGTCCGGACTGCCGCCAACCCCGGCGCGAGCGCTACATTGCCGGCACCGAGCCGACCGAACCCGATACCCAGTTCCGGCGCATCGCCGTCGACCGCGCGACCGGTCGGCCCGTCACGGCAGCCACCCCCCCGAGCCGAATTGAGGAACGCACCTACTGGCTCCTGCCGCCCGAATATCGGGATTGGATGATCAGCCAGAACCTCCCGGTATTGACGCGCGGCGTGCAGATTGGGGAGACCGGAACGGCCGCCGT
>CAYZLP010000443.1:0-4839 GCA_964478635.1 uncultured Caldilineaceae bacterium | reverse complement strand
ATGGCCGTCGGCATCGGGCTCTTTGTGGCCGAAGTCTTTACGCCGACCTTCGGCGTGCTGGCGATAGGAGGAGCCGTGGCATTTATCCTGGGCGCGATTCTACTCTTCGACCAACCGGGACTGGCCGTTCCCTGGCCGACCATCCTGATCACGGCCGGCGTGCTGGCCGCCTTCGCCATCTTTGCCGGCAGCAAGGGGCTCATGGCCCAACGGCGCCAGCCCGTGACGGGCGCCGAGGGACTTATCGGCCAGCGCGCGACCGTCAAGTCCGATTTCCGCGTGGGGGAAACGGGCAGCGTCTTCGTCGCCGGCGAATGGTGGAACGCCGAGCTCGAGGCCGGCGAAGCGCGCAGTGGAGACCACGTGACTGTTTCGGAGCGTGAGGGGTATACGCTGATTGTGAAGCTCGAAGGCTGAAGATTGGATTCTCTTGATGACCACTTTCGACACCTGGCGCAAATATCTGACCGACTACAATGAGGGGCTGGGGTTGGTCTATGAGCGCTTTGTGCTCAACGACTTTCTGGACGACATGCGCCGCCGCTACGCCATCGAGTCGGTGCTGGAGGCGCCCCTCTACGGCATGGCCGGCGTGAGCGGCATCAACGATGTCATCTTTGCCCGCCATGGCGTTGACGTGACGATGGTGGACGACAACGCCGATCGCATCAAGGGCGTCCAGCGCATCTGGGACGAAGACCTGCGCCTGCCCGTCAATCTGGTCTACGTGCGGCCGGATGAGTGGGGCCGTCTGCCCTTTGCCGACAACAGCTTCGATTTTGCATGGGAATGGGCGGGCCTCTGGTATATTGCCGATCCGGCCGGCTTGCTCCGGGAATTGGTGCGCACCAGCCGGGATCTGGTCTTCGTCGCCATGCCCAACAATATTCAAGTCGGCTACTGGATGCGCAAACTGGTCATTGACCGGGAATTCTTCGCCCACCATGACGAACGCTGGACCAACATCGGCCTGCTGCGGCAGATTCTGGAGGAAGCGGGCGTTGAGATCATCGAGCAGGGCGTCCTCGACGTGCCGCCCTGGCCCGACACGGTGATGCCGGCCAACGAGGTGCTTCAGCGGCTGGGCATTCGCAGCGCCAAGCTCGAAGAACAGTTCACGGGTGATGACTGGCAGTGGAGCACCATGGCCTACTATCTGGGCCAGGAGCCCGATCTCTACGACCGGGTCATGAAGTACGCGTGGCTCGATCAGGTGCGCCTGCCCTGGCAGGTCAAGTCCGTTTGGGCCCATCATCGCTATCTGCTCGGCAGGAAGAAGCGATAGAACGCGGATCGGGCGGATTCGGCGGATCTGACGGATTGTGCTGAGTTCTTAGAAAAATCCGCGCAATCCGCCCGATCCGCGCAATCCGCGTTCTATCCCTTTCGCTTTAAAGGAGCCATCATGGATCTCGCACATGCCATTGACGCCCTCAACCAGAACGCTGTTGCGATTCAGGCATTGGCAACGGTCAGCCCAGAGCAGGCGCGCTGGAAGCCGTCGCCGGACGACTGGTCGATCCTGGAGGTCATCAACCATCTGGCGGATGAGGAGCGGGAAGACTTTCGTCAGCGGATCGACTACACGCTTCATCGCCCGGGGGATGCGTGGCCGCCCATCGACCCGGCAGGCTGGGTCGTGAGCCGGGGCTACAATGCGCGCAATCTCGACGAATCACTGGCCGATTTCCTGGTGGAACGGGGCGCCTCCCTCGCCTGGCTGCGCCGGTTGGAGGCGAAGGATTGGTCCCAGGCTTATCACCATCCCGCGGCAGGGAGGATGACGGCCGGCGATCTACTTGCGTCGTGGGTCGCGCATGACGGGCTCCACATTCGTCAGCTGGTGGAAGTGCGGCGGGCCTATCTGCAGGTCGTCTACCCGGGTGCGCTCATCGAATATGCGGGGGATTGGTGACGACGCGCAGCGCGGGAATCCATGTAGTCGCAAGTCAAATTCGGAAAACAGCTATGCAGGTTTTGTATCAATATGACACCTGCCCTTTCTGCCGGCGCGTGACGCGCTTCATGGCCAAGCACGGCCTTGACATCCCCATGCGCGACACGCTGCGCGACCCCCAGGCCCGGGCGGAACTCATGGAAGCCGGCGGCAAGAGCCAGGTGCCGGCCCTCATGATCGACGGCCGGGTTCTCTATGAATCTCGGGCCATCATTGCCTGGATGGAAGAAAACCTGGTGGGTGAAGACGCGATGCGTACGGCGTAACCCATGTTATTTATCATATTCAGAAGTTGTGCAGTTGCCGCAGTCTTCGCCAGGCTCAGCCAGCAATAGGTTCGGCCAGCGACAACTGTGTAATTTCTAGCACTTTTGGAGTTCCAATGCCCCAATACGACTATGATCTCTTCGTCATCGGCGCCGGTTCCGGGGGCGTGCGGGCCAGCCGGATAGCGGCTTCCTATGGGGCCCGGGTGGCCGTGGCCGAGGAGCGCTATCTGGGCGGCACGTGCGTCAATGTCGGGTGTGTGCCCAAGAAGCTCCTGGTCATCGCCAGCCAGTTCCGAGAGGCCTTTCAGAATGCGGCCGGCTTCGGCTGGACTGTGGGCGAAACCCACATCGACTGGCCGGAACTCATTGCCAACAAAGACCAGGAGATCGCGCGCCTCAACAACATCTATGCCGGCATCTTGGAGCGGGCCGGCGTTGCGCATTTTCACGGCCACGCCACCATCCTGGATCCCCATACGGTCCAGGTCGACGACCGGACTTTCACCGCCGAGTTCATTCTGGTCGCGACCGGCGGCTGGCCCGTGCTGCCGCCGATTCCCGGCATCGAACATGCCGAGACCTCCAATGAAGCCTTGGCTTTCAGCGAACTGGATCGGCGCATCGTCATCGTGGGCGGCGGCTACATCGGCTGCGAATTTGCCGGCATCTTCAACGGCCTGGGCGTCGAAACAACCCTGATCGTCCGGCGCGATCAGATCTTATACGGTTTCGATCACGATATCCAGCAAACTTTGGCCGAGGAGATGCTGCACAAAGGAATTGACCTGCGCCGCAGCATGAATGTGACCCGCATCGACCGGATCGATGACGAACTGCAGATCCAGCTCACCGACGGCTCGATCCTGTTGGCCGACCGGATCCTGTTTGCCACCGGGCGCGCGCCGCTAACGGCCGGTTTGGGCCTGGAAGAGGTGGGCGTTGCACTGGACGAGGAGGGCGCAGTCATCGTGGATCAGTATTCCCAGACCTCCGTCCCCAATATCTACGCGGTCGGCGATGTGACCAACCGGGTCAATCTGACGCCGGTGGCCCTGGCCGAAGGCATGGCCCTGGCGGCGACGCTCTTCAAAGATATGCCCACTACGCCCGACTATGCCAATATCCCCACAGCCGTCTTCAGCCAGCCCAACGTTGCGACCGTCGGCCTCACGGAAGCGGCGGCTCGGGCGCAGTACGGTGCGGTGGACATTTACCGCGCCAAGTTCCGTCCCATGATCCACACGCTGTCCGGAAGTAACGAGCGCACGATGATGAAGATCGTCGTCGACCCGGAGAGCGATCTCGTCCTGGGCATGCACATGGTCGGCCCCGAAGCGGGTGAGATCATCCAGGGCTTTGCCGCCGCCATGAAGGCCGGCGTGACCAAGACGATCCTCGACAGCACGACGGGCATTCACCCCACCGCGGCCGAGGAATTCGTGACCATGCGCACGAAGGTGCCGTAGGTCGGTGATTGGCTGGCCGAATAGAGCAGGTCGGTGACAGTCACTGGCCCGGCGCCGGTCTGTCTTAGGCAAGTACGAGCTGGGCGGCCTGCGCCAGATTGTCGATCCGCGCATTTTTCGGGTTCCACCCTTCCGCCAGATGGGTGACGTGCGCAGCGTGATTCGGCGCTTCGGCGGCGATCCGGCCCGGGTGCGCCAGGTGTTGGCGGACCTGCAGCAGCGTATCTATGCGGCATAGGCTTCGTTTGACAGATAGTGGTCGTTCGGCCGATATCGAACGGGACGAAAAGAACATGAGCGAATATCAGTATTTCGAGTGGCAGGTGCTGGACAGACCGCTTTCGCGGGAAGAGCAGGTTGAGGTTGACAAGCTATCCAGCCACATTACCGTGAGCGCACGCGGCGCCTGGGTTGACTACAGTTGGGGTGACTTCAAACATGATCCCCTTCAGGTGTTGGCCGACTACTTCGATGCCTTCCTCTACATGGCCAACTGGGGTAGCAAGCAACTCGCCTTTCGCTTTCCCAAAGCGTTGGTTGCGCGGGATGCACTCGAGCCCTTTATGCTTGCCGACTATGTGACGCTCGATGCGGTGGGCGAGTGGCACGTATTGGATTTCAATTTTGACGAAGCCGAACCGTCGGACTCGTGGATCGAGGCGGAAGGTTGGCTGTCGGCGCTGGCGCCAATGCGCAACGAAATATTACATGGCGACTACCGTGCCCTCTATCTTGTATGGTGTTGGCTGGTCGACCTGGATGGCGGCATCGAACTTGGCGATGGTGTGGCCGAGCCGCCCGTGCCGCCGGGCCTGGATAAATTGACCGCGGCCCAGCAAGCGCTGATCGACTGGTGTGGGATCGACCAGCGCATCGTCAGCGCCGCAGTCGCGGCCGACGCAACGGTCAAGGCTGCGCCGGCCTTCGATTACGTGGCCGCGCTGCGTCATTTGCCCCAAGACGAGCGTGACAACTTCCTCATGCGCCTATTGGAAGATGAACCGCATCTGGCCGCGAAGTTGCGCCAACGCCTGCGCGAGGGCTGAAAAGGGTGCAGTCCATGACCAGGCATGGACTACATTTAAGTATGCACACCAGCTTCCCGGCAGGGGTCAAGAAGAATCACTGCAGACCAGCACTCGCTTGA
>CAYZLP010000442.1:0-4841 GCA_964478635.1 uncultured Caldilineaceae bacterium | reverse complement strand
AGCGGACCGGCAGGGAAAAGCCGCTCTTCTGGAATAACGGGAATCTTCTCGGTAAGGTAAACCGGGCGTTTGCCCGCATTTGAATCTACCATCGCACTGACGGACAGCCCAACGTTGGGAACGGTAGGATACAGATTGTCGAGCAAACGTCGGTACCAGTCAAATTGATAGAGCGAATAATTGACGATTACGGCATCGGGGGCGGCGGCAAGCAGGCTGCCGTCTCCCCATGCCCCATACCAGACGGCAAATGTGGTCGAATCGCCTGTGGTAATGATGATGCTGCCCGGTTCGACTACGTCGTTCACATTAGCGAGAAAAGCCGTTGCTTCCCCATCGTGGCGTAGCGTTGTTTGGGGCAGATGTAAAGCCAGCAAAATGGCGACGCCGGCCGCGCCGCCGGCTGCAACCACGATCCGCCACGGTGCATTCGCCCAGCGGGCGCCGAGCCAGCCGGCCAGTACGGCCAGGCCGATGCCGAGCCAAATCGCCATCAACCAGCTGACGGAAAGCAGGTAAATTTCACTGTCCCGCGTGTAGTAGCTGATTGAGTAGAGACTCACCGGCACGATCCACAACAAGCTGAAATTGCGGATTCGGGGCGCATTGCCATCCAAATAAGAAAGACCGACGAGAGCAATGGCAAGGCCCACGGGCGTATATTGGGTCGTCACCGTATAGGCCCAAGATGCCACCCGGCCCAACATGTCCTTGGCCTCCAAATTGAAGAGATAACCGCGATAGGCGCTGCCGCTGACGAGCCACCAGAAGCCCTCGACATTGTCGGCATAGCCCCAGTTTACGGGCGGCGGCGGCTGCACGCCGGCCACCAGCGGGGTCCGCAGATAGAAGAGCGCACCCAAAGTGCCGCTGATGGCGAGCAGCAACGCGATATGCCGCGCCTTGGTAAGCGGCCTTGCCTCAGTCGCCGTCCACAGGTAATAGACGGTGGCCGGCATGAGGAGCACGAAAGTCAGGTGATGGGCAAAGCCGACAATCAGGATGGGCGCCAGCCAAAGGGCGTGGCCTTCCCGGCAGAGCAACGCCCAACCGAGCAGCGCCACCAGCAACGCATGGAGCGCATACACCTCGGTAATCAGCGCCTGGCTCCAGAGCAAGGGGCTCACCGCCCAGGCCAGACCGGCCAGCAAGGCCCAAAGCCAGTTCCACGAATCACGCCGGAGCAAATGACCCAGCACCAGGATGGTCACACCGACGCTGAGCGCAGCACATGCTGCGCTCAGGATATTCGCGCGCCAGGCCAGCCCGGCGTCGGGGAATATCCATCCCGTCAGGTTGAGCCAGAGGCCCAACACAATCATGTAGAGCGGATAGCCGGGCGGGTGGGGCACGCCGTTGGTCATGACGGCAGCCAGCAGTTCACCACTGTCCGCTCCGTGATGGGCCCACGTAATGGAGGGCGCCAACGTGCGCATATACAGTGCCAGGGCAGCCACCGTAGCCCCGCCGGCTGCGCCCCAGACAGGCCAGGACGATGACGAGCTTACAGCGGTGGGCGTGGGGGAAGGCGTATCGTTCACCAGGCTATTTGAAATCGGGCGGCATGGCAGGCGGTAGACCGATGGTAATACCGCCGCTGGCAGATGCGGCATTGTCGGCGCCGGCCGCCACGAGATTGTCAATGACCGCACCGTCGCTCAACGCGGGGTCAATGCGCAGGAGAATCGTGCCCGTAACGCTTGCGCCGCCGGCCAAATTCGGCCAGCGCAAGGTGACCAGCGCAAGACCGCCCGGAGCCGGCCCTTCGGCCTCACCCCCGTCACCGGCAACGGCGTCAACATAGACCAGGCCCGCGGGCACTTCATTGCGCACTTCGACGTTCTCCGCCGTTTCCGTGCTTGGATTCATGACGGTGACACGCATTTCCACCTGCTGTCCCTGCCAGGCAAAGGCCGGTTCCTGCGCCACAGTGAGACTTAGGCCAAAAGTGGGCTCAAGGGTCACCGTTTCGGTAATTGCTTCCTGAACCGGTTCCGGGGTCGGCGCAACCTGCTCCTCACCCACAACCGGCAACGAGACCTCCGCCGGATTGAAGTTTGGGTTGATGAAGCGTGCCGCAACCCAACCTTCCGCATCAGCCGGCGGCGCACAGCAAACCAGCCACCAGGTACCGGCCGGGTTTGCCCCCAGAACGGTTACCGTATCGCCGGCGTTGAACTGTCCCACCACGCCGAACTCCGTGCTGGGGCCGGAGCGCACGTTCAGCGTCGGCGCATTCACCACGCCGGTCAGGTCAGATTGGCTAGCCGGCGCCGGAGGAGGCGCTTCGGCCGATGAGCCGGAATCGCGGTTATCATCGTCATCGTCCCGATCATCATCGCCGCCATTGTCCGGCCGGGGCGTGGGCGTCGCGGTCGGTGGATTGGGACGTTCCCGGGTCGGCGTGGGAACGGGCACCGTTTGGTTGGGCGGCGCTGCCCAGGTTGGCGCACTGTAGGCCAGCACCAGAATCCCCAGAGTGATCAGGACGAGTGCGAGCCAGTAGGAACGTTTCTGCGGGAGGTTCTTGTTTGGGTTAAACATAAGTCCGCTTCACTTCTTTACGTTAATAGGCTTTCCGTTAATAGGCGCCGTGACCACGCCAAATTGCCGGGAAAGTGCGTATCATCAACTCGAAGTCACGCTTCAGGCTATAATTATCAATGTATTCGAGTTCCAAACAGAGCCGGTCGCCCAGTGCGAGGTCGCCGCGACCGCTCACCTGCATCGGGCCCGTCATGCCGGGTTTGACGGCCAACCTGCGGCGCTGGCTGTCCTCGTAGAGCGCGACGATGCGCGCTTCTTCCGGTCGCGGCCCTACCAGACTCATGTCGCCTTTGAGCACGTTATAGAACTGGGGCGCTTCGTCCAAACTGATCCGCCGCAAGATCCGCCCGACCCGGGTAACCCGCGGATCGTTCTGCAGCTTGAAGACCGGTTCCTCCAACGCGGTCAGGTCGATTAGCTCCCCAAGGCGATCCTCTGCATCCGCGACCATGCTGCGCAGCTTCACAATGCGGAAAGGCCGACCATTCTCGCCTACCCGCTGTTGAACATAGAAGATCGGTCCGGGAGAATCCAGCTTGATGGCCAGCGCGGCCACAGCCACAAAGGGAATGGCAAAGGCCAGCCCAATCAGAGCGCCGAAAATATCGACGATGCGTTTGACGCCCCGCTTCCAGGTGGGAATCACCGGTTTGCGCGCGCCCGGCAACGTTCCGGCAAAATGAATGGTGCCGGCCAGGTAGCCGCTGCCCAAGGCCAAGGCACGGGCCATGAGCATCACCGGACCGACGAGCGCCAAAGTCCAGGAGCGCCGGGCCAGCTTGGTCAAGAACGGCAGGCTTGTGATCAAAAACACGATCAGCGTTCCGGCCACGCCCAGCCACGCCCAGGCCAGAGGCGACCAGAAGAACCCCAAGAGACCGAGGGCCATAAACCCCAGTAACGCCGCCATCAAGACGATCTGCACCTTGAGAACCTGGGGCGTATGGGAATCCTGGACCATGCGCTCCGGGTGCCAGCGCGTGAGCAGGGCCTTCCAGTAGCCGATAAAGTACTTGCGGCGCACGTATTCGGCCAGCGTCTCATCGTGCAGATGGGAAACCCGGGCGTCCGGGGCGAACGTCAGCGGATACCCCTTCTGTGCCAGACGAAAGCTGAACTCCTGGTCCTCCACGCTGGCGGTAGTGAAGATCGGGTCAAAGCCGCCGTTTTCCAGAAAGATCGTGCGCCGGTAGCCGGCCGAGTAGGTGTCGATGAAGTCGATGCGGGGCATGGCGCGCATGCGATCATAGCGATCCTCATATTCCGCCTGGACAAAGCGGGCGACAACGCCGGCTTGTTCGGTGACGTAGGCGCCTTTGGCTCCGACGATTTCAGGATCGTCGAAAGCGGCAACCATGGCCTCGATCCAGTCCGGCTGGGGGGCGCAGTCGCCGTCGGTGAAGAGCAGAAGCGGGGACCGAGCCACTTGGGCGCCATGGTTGCGCGCGGCCGCTGGACCGGCATTCGGCTGCTGAATCAGACGGAAACAGTGTTGGGGATGGACGTCACCCCACGCCGCGGCTATGGCAGCCGTATCGTCCCGGGATCCATCATCGACCAGAATGATTTCGTAACAATCGGCCGCGACCGTCTGCCCTGCCAGGGCATCCAGACAGCGCGTGATGATGGCGCCGCCATTATAGACGGGCACGATGACGGAACAAATCGGTTCAATCTGAGCAAGACTCGCTGACTTTGTCGGCATAGATTCGAAATTCGACCCGCTATTGAACAATCGCCTGCCCCACATATTCGGCCACGACCACGATGCGATGGGTTGTGGTGAATTCAGGCCACCCCGTCAGCAGCGTAAGGCGCGCATCCCCCGCCGCGGCCATCGCCTCGGTCAATATCGTTGCTTCATCCTCCGTTGCGCCCGCAAGCGGTATCGGTGCGGAGACATCCACCACGCGGTAGACAAAGGTCCGATCCGCTGCGTCGCGCAGCAAGATTTCCTGCTCGGGCGCTACCTCGCCCAGGGCAACGGGCGCCAGGAGGGCAGCGCCCAGGGCTTGATGCCCCGAAATGATCACGTTGTCGGCCGCACCCGCTCCGGCGCTGTTCACGTGCCAGCCCAAACTGTCGTCCGGCACCTGCCACTCGGTCGTCAACGCGTCGTTGACGACAACCACATCCCACCCCATATGCGCAACCGGCATCGTAAGGTCGAGGTCGGGGAAGGTCAACGCCTCCGGCGCCAATGCCTCATCAGCGGGCAATGCCTCCGTCGTCTCGACCGGCGTTGTGGCGCGCGCGTCAACCGCTGGTGCCGTTTCGGCCGCAGGTGGCACCGT
>CAYZLP010000441.1:0-4845 GCA_964478635.1 uncultured Caldilineaceae bacterium | reverse complement strand
CCGATCGCACGACTACCTTAACGTTGTGTCCACGATTGAGCAACTGCTCGACGAGCAACCGTCCCGTTGCCCCTGTTGCGCCTACTACCAAGACTGTCATTTCCGTCTCCCTTCCAAGGTTCGCTGATTCCGTCTTCATGGTGGTATCCATTCTCTCCCTTACCCGCTGTTCTCTCAGGCCGAGACCGGTACTCGAATCTGCCACTGCTCTACGTTGACGCCGCGTACCAAGAGCCAGAGGAGAAGCAGCAGCTCGCCGACAAAGGTGAACTCGCTGACGACGAGATCGACCTGGGGGAAGAGTGCAAAGATCAGTACGTCGGCCAGATATCCGACACACGCTACTACCAGCAGCACGCCCAGGATCCGCGGGAAGAAACCGGACTTGTAGATCAGAACGCCCAAGGGCAGCAGCCAAAGGCCGAAGAAGACCTGGGCGATGAGATAGCCCACCTTTTGCAGATCGAGGAAGAGGAGCGCCAGGGCCTCCAGCTGGGCCCCATCAAAGACAGTCAAGTATTCGCCGCCTGCGACCAGCAAGAAGGCATATTGGTTGAGCATGTTGAGACAGGTGATGGTAACGGCGATGATGACAAAGATGACCATCAAAACGGCCTGGTTGCGGTCGACCGGCTTGAGTATCTGGTAGAGGGCTAGGACCAGCAGGATAAAGACAACCTGACCCGTCAATTCGGCCACGAAACCGAGACGAAAGACCCATTCGGACGCTGCGATATTGGCCGCGGTGGCGGCAGCATCGCCCGGAACGGTGAGTCGCTGGCGGACAAAAAACTCGGCAAAGCCGCCGCAGATGGCCAGGATGAGATAAAGCAGACCGGCGTAGCGGGCGGTCTTGTTGACTGAGTTCACGGTTGCGTTGGTCATGATTGGGTCTCTCCTTGTGAAATTGTCGCGCACAATTGCACGAATGAACAGTAAATTAACGATTCGATGTCCCGTCTTTGTACGGGTCGACGTCGAGCCGCCTCACCAGCAGCAGAGGCAGCCCGGCATTGCGCACCTTGCGCAATACGCCGAAGAGCGCCGCCTGATCGACCGGACCTGCCAGGAGCGTTTCGCCATTCTCAGTCCGGGTCATGCTCATATCTGTGAACCAGCCGGCCCACCGATCGTTCAGATGGCCTTCCAGGCGAATTTCATAGGGCTTCGCTTCGTCATGGGGATGACTTGATTCACCAGCTTCAGACATGTTTTGCCTCGTCCATTCTTCCAACAGCGCCGATTGCATTCCGGTACCGTATCGTCGGCTTCGTCCAAAGCATACGGCGGCATGTGGTGAGGCGTCATCACATTACGTGGTGATTTGAGTGGTGACTTGAGTGGTGGGTCGGGTGGTGAGGCCGGAGGGGGTAAATTGGTGAGGGCATGGTGAAGCAGGGGATAGACGCGTCCGGCGCTATCCGGTTCCGTCGCCCGAAAAACAGAGTCTACAGCAGCTGAAGTTCCTCTGCCCGGCGGACGGCGGCGCGCCGGTTGTGCACGCCGAGCTTGCTGTAGATGTTCTTGGTGTGGGTGCGCATGGTGTTGAGAGAAACGACGAGTTCCCGGGCGATTTCCGGTCCGGTCAGTTCCGTGCGGAGCAGCCTGAGCACGTCCAGTTCACGCTCGCTCAAAGGCTCGGCCGCGTCGAGTGACGGCGTCACGGCCGACTTCTGCGCATCAGGCTGCCCGGCCGGATCAATTTGACCGGCCGGATCGATTTGCCCGGCCGGATCGATTTTCCCGGCCGGATCGAGTTTTTCCGCCTCTTCGCAAGCAGCCAGCAAGGATCCTACGTAGGCCGGGGCGATGCCGCGCGCGGCGGCTGCCTGCAGCAACTCGGCCATGGGCGTGCCTTCATTGACAAAGACACGTATGTAACCCTCCGGTTCCGCCAGGGTGAGCGCGTGCGCGAGTGCGGTCAGCGCGTCGCTGATCTTGCCCTGTCCATGGTGCGCCAGTGCCAGCAAGATCTCAATCTCGATGACGCTCCCCCATCGCGCGCCCGCCTCGGCCGCCGCCAGCAGCCGCATCAGAAGTAACCGGGCCTGCTGTATCGTGTCCGATGGCCCACTGCGCACTGCTTGGGCCATCAAAATTCTGGCCAGAACCATATGCTCGAACTCACGCACAAAGCTGAGTTCGTCCTCAACAGACAGATTCTGGCTTTGAGCCCACGCCAGCGCGTCAGGCAATCGCCCCTGCTTGATCCATAGGCGCGCCCGCTGGGCCGCGATGGGATGCACGGCGGGCACGGGGGTCGGGTAATAGAGGCGCTCGGCCTGATCGAGCAATGCCAGCGCGCCGGCGAGATCGCCCCCGTCTTCCTTCATGCGCGCTTCGACGATGCGAGAGCGATAGGGCCAATCGGCCAGCGCCGCATGCTCCCCCAATTCCTTGCTGTGCGCGAGGTTCCGGGCGGCGCCCGCTGCGTCTCCCTGCTCACGCAGGACGATAGAGATGCCCAGGTAGAGTTCCGCCGTGCCGATCGGCAGAGGTTGCCCTTGATCCAGCGCAACCGTCAGCACTTCTTCATAGAGCCGCAGCGCGGCACGGAGGCGTCCTTGGGCGATGAGGATATCGGCCAGACCGTAGGTACCGCTGATAGAAAAACTGACGTTGCCGGCGCGGCGAAAGTCTGCCATGGAATCGGCCAGATAGCGGTAGGCGGTTTCCAGTTCACCCTCCGACCAGTAGGCCAGGCCCAGAATCGCACCGGGAATGGCGCGGACCCGGAAATCTTGTTCAGGCAGTAGCGCAAGCGCGCGTTGGGCATGTGCGACGCTCGCAACCGTATCCCCATAGGCCTGGGTCAGATAAGCGCGGGCCGCGGCTACGTTCGCCGGCAACACTTTAAACTCCGCATCATCCGCGACGACCATGGCGGCGTCAACCTCATCGGTGTCGCTGGCGGCCAGCCGCTCCAGCCACACCTCAGCCGCGCGCAAGCGCGTTTCCCCGGCCTCCAACTCACCGCGGTTGAGGTGCGCCCAGGCATAGCTGATGCAGAGCACCGGCCGGTCCCGCACCAGCTCTTCGGGCAAGGCTTGCGCCCAGGTCAGCCAGGCTTCGTACCGAAAACCGGCGTCCATGGTGCGCCATTCCAGCTCAATGAGTGCAGCTGCACGGGCGTAGTCCTGGGCCGCAAAGGCATGCCGAATCGCGACCGCCGGCTCGCCGTTGGCTTCAAACCAGTGGCTGGCCTGCAGATGCAAGCGCGGCGCCAGTTCGGGCGCTTCCGCCAGCAGATGAGTCTGAAGTACATCGGCAAAGAGATGGTGGTAGCGGAACCAGTGGCGCCTGTCGTCCAGCGGTACGAGGAAGAGATTGGCCCGATCCAGGGCTTCCAGAATCTCGCTTCCCTGGAGACGCGGGTCATCGGCTGGCTGTGGATCCGCAAGCAGGACAGCATCGCAGAGCGGCCCGGTGAACCGGTCGAGGATGGACGTCTGCAAGAGAAAGCGGCGGATGGATTCCGGTTGGCGGGTCAGCACCTCGTCGACCAGATAGTCGACAATGTAGCGATTGTCGCCCGTGAAGGACTGGATGAAACTGTGCACATCGGTCCGTCCGCGCAGGGAAAGGGCCGCCAGCTGCAGGCCCGCGATCCAGCCCTCCGTGCGCGCTTCCAGGGCATCGATTTCCGCCGGCGCAAGCTGGAAACCCATGACCCGATTCAAGAAGTCGGCCGCTTCATCGGCCGTGAAGCGCAGTTCCCCGGCGCGCAGTTCGACCAGCTCCCCCCGTGCGCGCAGGCGCGAGAGGGGCAGCAGAGGATCTTCACGGGTGGTGATGATTAAATGCATCCGCGGCGGCAGATTTTCCAAAAGGAAGACAAGCGCCTCATCGACCGCCTCGTTCTCGATCACATGATAGTCATCCAGCACGAGCACAAATTCGTCTGGAAGCGTCGCGATCTCGTTGACGAGGACCGTTAGCAGGACGTTCGGAGGGGATGGTTGGGCCGATTCAAGCGCGCTGAGCACGCCCTCACCGACGGCAGGCGCCACGGTCTGCAGCGCGCCGATGAGATAGGTCAGAAAACGTGCAAAATCGTTATCGCCTTCATCGAGGGAAAGCCAGGCGGAGCGATGGTCGATAGTCGATGGCTGGTTGTCGATTGCGGAGCGATGTATGGCCACGTCCTGCGCGCCCTGCAACCGATGACCATGCAGCCAGTTGCTGACCAGGGTCGTCTTGCCGAAACCGGCGGGCGCGGAAATGACGGTCAGTTTACAGCGGAGCGTCCCGTCGAGCCGGCCGAGCAGGCGCGTACGCACGACGAGATTCGACCGGGGCGGCGGAATGAAGAGTTTGGTGGCGAGCAGCGGCGCAGACATGCCGTCATTATACACCACCGGCCGGCAAGCTGAAGAGAGCCGTCACCGCCCCTGGTCACGATGGGCTTTGCCGGAGACGATAGCGGCGATCAGTGCTTGGCCACGGCAATTCGATCTTCCGTCACCGCATCTTCCCGGCGATAGGGCGCCTGGAGATGAATGTCGCCCACAAAATCGGGAAGGTTCCGGTGGCCCAGCAGCTGGCGCACGGCCTGAGATTCGCCGATATGATACCAGTAGTGATAGACAACCCGCAGTAAGTTAGTGCCGATGGTGGCCGGTGTCACTGCGCCCTCTACGGTGTACTGTCCCAGCAGCATGTCGCCAGTGAGAGAATCCAAATAGGGATCGGCCGCCTCAGTGACTGCGTGCCACGCATCCCACATCTGCGCGAGGGGCGGCGTGCTGGCCGGCCGGCCAAAGCCGACCATATGCTCCAATCCCGGCGCGACGACCATGCCCTGGGCCCGCTCCAGCCAGTACATCTGCTCCTGCCAGGCCAAGT
>CAYZLP010000440.1:0-4852 GCA_964478635.1 uncultured Caldilineaceae bacterium | reverse complement strand
GATCTGGCGGAAGAGTGGCGGCGTATACAGCGCAGCGGGGTGCAGGTGCTCACGTGGGCCGATACCGGTTACCCCGAACAGCTGCGCATGACCGACGGTGCCCCGCCTGTGCTCTACGTCGACGGCGCCCTTGACGAGCGTGACCGTTGGGCAGTCGGCATCGTGGGTACCCGGCGGGCCAGCGCCTATGGTCGTGAGGTCGCCTACACCTTGGCCACCGAACTGGCCCAGCACGGCGTTACGGTCGTCAGCGGACTCGCCCTGGGCATCGACACGGTTGCGCATGAAGCCGCGGTGGACGCCGGCGGGCGGACGGTTGCAGTATTGGGGAGCGGCATTGATTATGTTTACCCGACCCAGAACAAGCGGCTGGCCCGGCGCATACGCCAGTCCGGTGCGGTCATCAGCGAATACGCGCTGGGCGTCCGGCCCGAGGCATCCAACTTTCCGCCGCGCAATCGCATTATCAGCGGCCTGAGCCGGGTGATCGTTGTGGTGGAGGCCGGCGACCGGAGCGGAGCCCTTATTACGGCGAAATTTGCCGCGGAGCAGGGCCGGGATGTCTTTGCAGTCCCGGGCAGCATTTTGCATCCGGGCAGCAGCGGCTGCAATCGCCTGATCCAGGATGGCGCCATGCCGCTGCTGGCAGTCGATGATGTCTTGGATCAGCTCAACCTGGAACGCTTGTTTGAGCACCGCGCGGTCCGGCAGGAGGTGCCTGACGACCCGCTGGAGGCTGCGGTGCTCGAAAAGATTACCATCGACCCACAGCACGTCGATGAACTCGTTCGTCAGCTCACGCTGCCCGCTGCTCAAATCAGCAGCCTGTTGGCCATCATGGAACTCAAAGGACTCGTACGACAGGTTAGCGCCATGCACTATGTCCGGGCGTGACTGTTCAACCCGGCGCATGAAAGCCACCAGATGAAGGGAACAGGAAGAATCCGATGAGTATCCAGCACGTTTATGCTGCCATCCTGGCAGGCGGGCGCGGGACGCGGCTCTGGCCCCACAGCCGCGAGGCGCACCCGAAGCAATTTGCCGACATCACGGGCGACGGTCGCACCATGATTCAAGCCACAGCCGACCGTCTGGCCGGCCTGATCGAAAGCGCCGAACTCTATGTGATCACGGGCCGGCGCTATGCCGACCTGACCGCCCGCCAACTGCCCCTCATGCCGCCGGCCAACATCTTGATCGAACCCAGCGGCCGCAATACCGCACCGGCCATCGGCCTGGCCTGCATTCACTTGCAGGCCAGGGACCCCGACGCCGTGATCGCCGTCTTTCCCGCAGACCACGTCATTACCCAGACCGGAGCCTTCCAGGCTGCACTGCGCCGCGCGGTCGATGCTGCACAAGCCGGCCATCTCGTCACCCTGGGCATCCAGCCGACGGAGCCCCACACGGGGTATGGCTATATCAAACGAGCCGACTTGCTCGATCCGGGCGACGAAACGCGCCCCGCGCTCTTTGGCGTCGACCGGTTCCTGGAGAAACCTGACCGCATCACGGCCGAAAGCTTCCTGCGCGAAGGCGGTTATTACTGGAACGGCGGCATTTTCGTCAGCCGGGTCGACGTCATGCTGGATGAGATGGCGCGCCAGATGCCCGCGATGTATGGGGCCCTGCAAACCATTGGCGCAGCTCTGGGCACGAAGGCGGCCGCCGATGCCCTCGCAGAAGCGTGGGAAGCCATGCCCAATACCAGCATCGACTACGGCATCATGGAGAATGCCCGGAAAGTTGCGGTCGTTCCCCTGGATGCAGGCTGGAATGATGTGGGCAGTTGGGATGCATTGGAAAATCTGCTGGCTGGGGATGAGGCCGGCAATCTATGCTTGAACAGCGATCTCATCGCAATTGAGAGCTATAACAACATCATCTACGGCAATCGACGCCTGGTTGCGGCCGTTGGTGTTGACGATCTGGTCGTGGTCGATACGGGAGATGCCCTGCTCATCGGCCATCGCAACCAGATGCAGAAAGTCAAGGATGTGGTCGATGCGCTCAAGGCACAGGCGCGCACCGACCTTCTATAGCAACGAGCAGGCGAAGCCCAAGCGCGCCTGACTGGTGAGGAAACCCGGACATCGCAGAGGAGAGTTTGATGACAACGCAACAACCCTCCCCCAGATCAGTGGGCGGCGAAAAAACCTACGCATCCAGTGTATCATCCTATGTGCCCCAAGATCCGGAAAACCGGCGCAATGCATTGGGCGGGCTGATCGTCGGCGGAGCGATTGGCCTGCTGATTGGTTGGTTTCTCTTTGGGTGGCTGCTCTTTCCGGTTCGCTTCCAGGGCAACGTCGATGGGCTCACGCCAGAATCCCAGGCCGACTATATCTCCTCCGTGGCTGATGCATATGTGGCCCGACAGGACGATGCTGCGCTGCGGCTGGCGACCTATCGGCTGCGCACCTTCATTGGCAGCGACACCCTTGACGAGGCGCTGCTGGAAACTGTGACCTACTATCGGGAAAACCAAGCGCCCGCCAGCGATGCGTTTCCGCTACCGGTGGAGTTTAACAGCGCTGTGCGCATCAACAACATCTACGACCTGGCGACCGATATGAACAACGCCTTGAATGTTGATCTGGACGAATTCTTGCGTACAGCAAGCATTGCACCGGCGGATTCGGCAAGCGCACCGGCGGATTCGGCTAGCGCGCCGGCGGTCGAGCAGAATCCGGCACCCACTGAACCCGCGGAGGAAAGCGATGCGGGGATGAACGCACTGGTGCGCCTTTTGCAGATCTTGGCCGCCATTGCGCTCGTGGCAGGAGGCGTCTGGCTGCTGCGCCGGGTGTTCCGGCGGGACGATCGACGCGCGCCCCAGGAGCCAGAAATCGAAGCTTTTGAAGAAGACGATATCATTCTGCCCGGTTCCCTTCAGGCGAGTGGCATCGGGGCGCCCACCTTGGTGCGGCCGGCCACGCAGCGCATCGTCTACGATCGGCCGGGGGAGGAAATTGACGGGGATGATGACGACATTGATGTCGCCATCTATCTGGACGATGATTTCGACGAGCATGGGGAACCGCCGACAACGCTGGGCGCACAGGTCGACCCGGAAGCTTACGCAGGCTACGGCTTTCAGGATGGGCCGGCGGATGAGACGGTTGACGGCGAGTACCGGTCAATTCAAGAACCCGGCGCTTCATATGGCGCTACACAAGTCGGCCAGTATGGCGATCCGGAACAAACAGAGACAGCACAAACAGAGATGGTGCCTGGGCCCCGAACTACGGGCAACACCCGGCAGGTTGGCGGGAGCTTCATCGGTGAGTACGTCTTCAACTACCCGGCCGACATCGACGCCCACGAGTACGACGAATCCTACACCATTCTGGATCAACAGGGACGGGTCATCGGTGATTGCGGCATGGGCGTGAATTTGAGCCACGGCACGCTGAAAAACGATCCCAACCGGGTGATTGCCCTTGACTCATGGCTCTTTGACAAGGTCGACCCCCAACGGCCGGACGACTACCGGCGCACCCTCATAAGCGAATATGTGGTCGATCATCAGATGGAGAAAATCTTTACGGACGATCCATCTGCAGCGGGTCCACCCATCGTAGCCCAGCCCGGGACTGAATACCGGCTAGAGGGCCATAATTTGATCCTCTTCTGCACGATTCTGGAAGCAGAGTATGGTAAATCGGGCAGCAACGCCGGTCTCTTCCAGAAGGTCAGCGTCCGCATGCGGATCCTGCTGAAGGATTGAGATGCGCGTCAGGCGCGCTCTTCATAATCGAATAGCCGTTTATGCTCCAGGATGGCGTAGCGATCGGTCATGCCGGCCAAATAGTCGCAGACGATGCGATAGAGGTCTTCCGGTCGCTGCGCCAGCTTCATTTGTACCTCGGGCGGAAGTTGCTCCGGCAAGGCGATGTAGCCGCGGAAGAGTTCTTGCAGCAGCCGTTCGGCTTTGGCCGCCATGCGTACGACCCGGTAGTTGCGGTAGAAATTCTGAAAGAGAAAACTCTTCAACTCCCGGTTGCACTGGGCAAGGTCGGGAGAATAGGTTGCGACATTCTCCGGCTGGGCGCGCAGTTCATCTAGGGTGCGGATGCCGGCGCCGTCGATCCGCTCCTGCGTAGCCTGCAAGACATCGGAGACCTGGATCCCCACCAGCCGCCGGATGAACCGATGGCGATCCATGTCGTGATTCAGGTCCTGCGGGGCGTCATGGCTGAAGGTTGCGAAGACCCGCTGCGCGATCTCCAGCTTGCTCACGGCTTCCGGGTCCAGAATGCCGGCTCGCAAACCATCATCCAGATCGCTGGTGTTGTAGGCAACCTCGTCGGCAAGGTTGCCTAGCTGGCATTCCAGGGTGCCCCGTTCTTCAGGCGAGAAATCCCGGGCATCGACGATATCATATTCCGTATCGTGCTTGACCACGCCTTCGAGCACTTCATAGGTCAGATTCAGGCCGGCGAATTCAGGGTAGCGCCGCTCCAGCTTGGTCAGGATGCGCACCGTCTGTTTCTGATGATCGTAACCGCCCTTGTCTTCCATGAGGGTATTGAGGGTGGCTTCCCCAACATGGCCAAAAGGAGGGTGGCCCAGATCGTGGGCCAGGCAGATTGCCTCGGTCAGATCTTCATTGCAGCCGAGAGCCCGGGCCAGCGTTCGCCCGATCTGCCCGACCTCAATGCTGTGGGTCAGGCGGTTGCGGTAATGATCCCCTTCGGAATAGACGAACACCTGGGTTTTGTAGTCCAGGCGGCGGAACGCGGTCGTGTGGATCACCCGGTCCCGGTCGCGCTGGTAGGCCGTGCGGTAGGGTGGTTCATCTTCCGGCACGGCGCGCCCGCGGCTGTCCCTACTGCGCATGGCGTAGGGG
>CAYZLP010000439.1:0-4854 GCA_964478635.1 uncultured Caldilineaceae bacterium | reverse complement strand
TGGAACGCGGACACACCCTGGAAGTTGGGGACATCAATTCCGATGGTCATCTCGACATTTTCAGCGCTGAAATGCGGCTCAATCAAGAGAACGAAGCGGCGAAGATGCGTCTATTCCTCGGGGATGGCGCCGGCGGTTTTGGCGAATTCGTGCTGGCTGAAGGGATGGGCAATCACGAATCACGCCTCGCCGATTTGGACGGTGACGGCGACCTGGACATTCTGGCCAAACCGTACAACTGGGAAACGCCGCGCATCGATATCTGGTACTATGAACCAGGCTGTCGTATCGCCTTCAATGCCTGGGAACGGCACGTCATCGACGAAGCCCGCCCCTGGACGTCCATTTTCGTTACCAGTGCGGACTTTGACGGCGACGGTGATCCGGATATCGGGACGGGCGCCTGGTGGTATGCCAATCCAGGTGACGTTGGCGCATCCTGGACCCGATCTGCATTTGGCGATGGCTTCAACAATCTGGCGGCGGCCCACGACTTCGATCGCGACGGGGACGTGGATGTTCTGGGGACGAAGGGTGAGGGCTCGACGGAAAACAGTACCTTCATCTGGGCGGAAAACAATGGAGCAGGAGGCTTCTCGCTCTTTGAAAACATCGACGAGGCCCAGGGTGACTTCCTACAAGGCGTGGCCATCAGCGCTTTTGAAGCGCCGGGCAGCACACAGGTTGCACTATCGTGGCATCAAGCGGGTAATGGCCTGCAGCTCTTGACTGTGCCGGCGAAACCAAAGGAAGAGCAGTGGACTTGGCGGCAAATCACAGCGACAGCGCAAGACGAAGGGCTCAGCGCAGGCGATATCGACCGCGACGGTGACGTCGATCTGCTATTGGGAACCATTTGGATGGAGAACGGCGCGAACGAGTGGATCCCGCACACGCTCTCCGCACGCACCGCCGCGCCTGACCGCAATCGTCTGGTCGATTTGAACCACGACGGCCGGTTGGATGCGGTCATCGGTTATGAATATGAGGGAAGCGGTCCCGTTCCGCTGGCTTGGTACGAGCAACCGGCGACTGCCACGGCGCCTTGGACCGAGCACATTATCGCCGACTTGGCGGGCCCCATGAGCCTGGATATCCGGGACATGGATCATGACGGCGACTGGGACATCATCGCCGGCGAACACAACTTGGGCGATCTCAACGCGTCAAGGCTGCTGATCTATGAGAATCTCGACGGCGCCGGGGGCGCCTGGAACGAACATCTCGTCTACCAGGGGGATGAACACCATAATGGCGCGCACGTGGTCGATCTGGACGGGGACGGCGACTCCGACATCGTCTCCATCGGCTGGCGTCACGATCAGGTGATTGTGTATGAGAATGTGGCTGAATTGTGCCCGCAGCCGGGTGCATTCCTACCGATTGTCCGGCGGTAGCCTCTGGTTGTCCGGCGGAAATTTATGGTTATCCGGCCGTCGCCTGTAGCTGCTGGATTTGCCGGTCTGCCATCTCTGCGCCCAGCTTCAATAATTGCCCCACCTGGCCTTCCGACCGCGCCTCGGCATAGATGCGCAGGAGCGGTTCCGTGCCGCTGGGGCGGATGAGCAGCCAGCTGCCGTCGCCGAGGACATACTTCACGCCGTCCAAATCGCTGGCATGGTCCAGCGGGTGTCCGGCAAGTTGAGCAGGCAACGACTGCATGAGGCCGTTCACCAGCGCCGTCTTTCTGAATGGCCGGACTTGATGATCGTGGCGCGCATAGCAGAACGGACCAATATCCGGCTCGGCCATCAGCTCATCCATCATAGGGCCCAGCGTCTTGCCGCGGCTGGCCACAATCTCCGCAAGGAGCAGGCCCATCAACAGCCCGTCGCCCTCGGGGATATGACCGTACATGGAGATGCCGCCGCTCTCTTCGCCGCCGATTAGCACAGGCTCACGGCGCATCAAGTCGGCGATGTGGTGAAAGCCGACCGGCGTTTCGTGAACGGTCAGGGCATAGCGACTGGCCAAGCGGTTCAGCATCTGCGTCGTGCTGACCGTTTTCACGACGCTGCCGTAGAGACCTCGATTCCGGACCAGGTGCTCCAAAATCAAGGCCATAATCGCATGGGGGTCGATAAAGCGGCCCGTGGGATCGATGGCGCCGATGCGGTCGGCATCACCGTCGGTCGCCAGGCCCAGATGATAGCGACCGGTTGTCATCTCCAGCATGAGGGGCTGGAGATGTCGGGCGATGGGTTCGGGGTGGATGCCGTTGAAGCCGGGATTCATCTCGCCGCGTAGCTCGGTCACGCGGCAGCCGGCATCTTCCAACAAGCGCTTCAGATAGACGCGCCCGGCGCCGTACATGGCATCGACGGCAACGCTCAGGTGGGCCGTCCGGATTACGTCGAAATTGACCAGCGTCCTCAGATGCTCTTTGTAGGCCGGCAGCGGCTCGAATCGCCGCACAAAGCCCCGCTCGATTGCCTCTGCAAGGGGCATGGAGGTGGGGATAGCGGCGTCTTGTGGCTGATTGACCCGCGTCTCGACCCGTTTCACATAGTCGGCGCCGGCGGAACCGCCATAGGCTGACTTGAGCTTGATGCCGTTGTATCGGGGTGGATTGTGGCTGGCCGTGATCATGATGCCGCCGTCGGCCCGTTTGTCGACGATCGCATAGCTGACCATGGGGGTGGGCGCGTCGCCCTGGGCGAGCCAGACGTCGATCCCGGCTGCAGCGAGGACCTCGGCCACGGCAATGGCATAGCGATCCGACAGAAAGCGCGTGTCAAAGCCGACAACGAAAGACGGCCGTTCCTTCTCCGGCTGGCCGGGCAGACTGTCCCAATCGTGGAGCGTCTGCGCCGCGACCGCGTGTGCCACACGCCGAACATTCTCAAAAGTGAATTCTTCGCTGATGACAGCACGCCAGCCATCGGTGCCGAACTTGATGCTCATAGAATCCTCGATCTGCTGCGATGGGGTTTGACACCGGGCTTCGGCGCTCGTGTCAAACCAGACATTCATGAAAAAAGACGACGCACGCCCCGCCGCGGGGACGTGCGCTTCTTTAGCAAGTGATCCGGATAAATAGATCAGGCGCTGTGCAGGTCCGCGTTCAAGCCCATGCCTTCCAGGGTCGCTCGAATCTCCTCCGTATAGAGGGGATTCATGACAATGACTGCATCGGGCGTATAGTCGCCGAGAAACTCGGGCGCAACGATACGTTGTCCGGTACCCGTGATATACATGCCCTGCTTGCGCGGGTTGATGTCGACGGCATAGAGAATGGTTTCCGCCTCCGGCAGCATGTTCAAGAAGGTGATGCCCTTTGAACCGGAGCCCCAGATAACGGCTCGTCGCTCGTCGTCGGCAATGGCTCGCAGCATAGCCTGATCCTGGGCCGTCTTGGCCTGATAGCGCGCCGAGAATTCGCGCACATCGCCGGCAATCTCGCCGGGCTGGTTCCACTCCTCAGCGGAGGCGATGGCAAAATCATCTTTGGGCCGGGCTTCAACACAGAGATATTGACCGCCAAAAGTCGTCCGCACGTCGGTCACTTCAAATCCGCAGGACTCCAGGAGATAGGCCAGCGAATATTGGGTGAAGTATGAGCAGTGCTCGTAGATGATATCCCAGATGGCCATATCCTGCAGGGTATAGAGGCCGTTGGGCACTTCGAAGAAGATTGCCGTCTTCTGCTGGTCCACCGTCCGCCGGACCATCTGCATAAACGCCACGGGATCCGGAATATGTTCCAGCGTGTGGCGGCAGCAGATGAAGTCCGCCTGGCGGTCGGTATAGCGCTCGGAGTAGAAATCCTGCACGAACTCGATCTGTTGCGTAGCGCCGCGGGCCGTCTCGCCCGGGACGTAGCTTGGGTCGAAGCCGATGCCGTGATTGTCGCCCAGTTCGCAGAGCATCTCCAGGAAATCGCCTTTGCCGCTGCCGATCTCGATGATGTGCTTGCCATGGAGATCGTGGCGCGCCACCAAATCCCGGGCCAGGTCTTCGGCATACTGCTGAAAACGGGGTGAGAAGTGGAGCGAATTTTCATAGGCCTGGCTATAATCCATCAGCGAAAGATCGAAGTCAGGGTTGAAAATGTGGCCGCAGTTGTGACAGAAACCAAGACGCACATTCACCCGCGCCACGCCCTGGGCTTCTTCCCGGCTCGGCCAGAGAATGTTGCAGAGGACCGGCACGTTAGGCACTTGGGCAAAGATTTCGACCGCATGCGCGCGGCAGACGGTGCAGGAAGTCTCGGCGGCAAATTCAGGCATTGTGTTTCTCCTACCTGTCGGGTCAATTGCGGATGACGATGGTGCGCAGGTATTCGTCATAGTTGCCGTCCAGCTTGACAACCCGCAAACGCAGTTGATGGGTGCCGTTGGGATACTGGGATGAGTCGAATGTAAGCATATCGCCCCAAACGCGTCCTTGCGCCCAACGCGGCAATGAATCACTCCAGCCCAGGAACGTTGCGTCGCCTTCGTTGCCGTTGACCAGCAGATCGACCTGCCACTTGCGCAGATCGGGATGTTGCGCAAGACCCGTCACCGTCACTTCACCGCTGACAACCTGGCCTTCGGCGGGCGTGTCGATGCCATTCTCTCGATCCGCAATGGCCTGGGCTGCTCCATACTGGCGCGTACGCAAATAGGCTGTCCACATGCGTTGACGGATCTGGGCCTCGGCGTCCGTATCGCCCAACGCTTGCGCCTCATCCAAGATATCTACATAGAGCTCAAGAGCCTCTTCATAATGGCGGAGGCTGGAATGGGCATCGGCCATATACCACTTCGCCAAGAGCGCCAGATCCCGGTTGCCGGCTGCGGTTGCGGCCTCCAGGGCCGCGTTATATTCGTCCCAAGCCTCATCCTGGCGTTGTTCTCGCCAGAGCAGATT
>CAYZLP010000438.1:0-4863 GCA_964478635.1 uncultured Caldilineaceae bacterium | reverse complement strand
TAATTGTTTTGATCGCGCGCGGCGTCGAGAATTTCGCGGATGCGCTCCGGCGGATACGCGGCTTCCAGCTCGGCCGCTACCAGCGCAGCAACTTCGGCCGGCGCACCCTCACGGTGCTCCCAGTCGGAACGATGCCAGGCGGCCAAATAGCCGTCGGTGCCGGTCATGCCGAGGCGCATGGCCAGTTCATCGATGGCGACGCCGAAGCGGGCCGACAGCTCAACCTTGGCCCGGTCCCGCCGCCCGGCGCGCGCGGTCACCATGGCCGGAATCTCGTTCCAATACGTAATCTGGTATTCAGTCATTTCGGACATGTTGGCATTGCTTTCCGGTAGAACGATTTGGTTTGAAGAGATATTGAGATTTATCCCTCAACAGCGGTCTCCTCACCCTGATGCTCTGTTAGTCTTAGCCTTTTCCTTCACCTTGAAATCACGCCTCCGCCCTGCGGCGCGCCCGTTCGGCGCGACGGGCCTCGCGATCTGCCCGGCTGGTGCGGCGGTTTCGGCCGTTGGCGCGCAGGTTTGTAGCGGCCACAAGTCGCGCTTCATCCCAGCCGGCCTGGGCTGTCGCCAGCAGCGCCATCACCTGCGGATAGGGATCGGACGCGTGGGGAATGTCAATGGCGCCCACGAATTCATTTTGGAAATCCGCCTCAACTGCGGTCTCTACGTAGGTTACCCAGCGGGCCGCCCACTCCGCTTCGCTGCGCTTTGCTCGATCGAGCAGAATCATGCGTGCGCCGTCGCCTGCGGCATTGCCCACCGCTTGCACCCGGCGCAGGTCACAATCTGGAATCAGCCCCAGGATCATGGCGTGCTTGGGATCGATGTAGCTGCCGAAGCCGCCGGCCAGGACGATCCGATCGACCTCGGAGAGGTCCATACGCTGCATCAGCAGTTTCGTCCCGGCGTAGAGGGCGGCCTTGCCCAACTGAATGGCGCGGATATCGTCGGAATGGACGACGATTGCCGCGCCCGTGCTGGTTTCGTGGGGCCAAGCCAGGACAAATTCCGCTTTCCCGCCACCGTCGCCCAGACCCGTGCGCAGACGCGGATGATCGATCTCTACAAAACGCCCGTTGGACGCAATAACGCCGGCCAGAAAGAGTTCAGCGATCGCCTCGATAATGCCCGACCCACAGATACCCGACGCTTTGAGTTCCGGATTCAAAAGCGCCTCGCGCTTGGACTTGCGCGCTGCGGCAGGAGATGCAGAGTCGCCGGACGGCGATGCGCCATTGCCGGACGCGCCATGCTCACTTGAAATGAGCCATTCCTCGTTGCCGATGATCCTGTAGCGCACGTCAAGCGTAGCCGGATCGACGCGCACGCGCTCAATGGCGCCCGGTGCGGCCCGCATGCCGTGGAGGATCTGGGCGCCCTCAAAGGCCGGCCCGGTCGGGCTGCTGGCGCTGAGGACCTGCTCACGGTTGCCGAGCAAGATCTCGCCGTTGGTGCCGATATCGATCACCAGCATCTGCTCGTCCTGGGCATAGGGCGCTTCGGCCACGAGTACGCCCACATTGTCGGCGCCGACGTGGCCCGCCTCGCACGGTGGTACATGAACATTGGCGCCCGTTGCCAGTTGGAGTCCGAGCTCCCGCGCCTTGATATCAAGCGGGGCGTGGGTGACCAGGCTGAAAGGGGCGCCGCCCAGTTCGATGGGATTCACGTTCAACAGCAAATGGTGCATGGTCGTATTGCCCACCACCACCATCTCAATAAGATCTGTCGTCTGCAGACCGGCGGCTGCGCAGGCCTCGGCGACCAGTTCATTGAGCCCTGCGATGATGGCGTCATGCATGCGCTGAGTGCCGGCCTCGTTCATCATGGCGTAGCTGACCCGGCTCATCAAGTCCTCACCATAGGGCACTTGGGGATTCATTCGACTGGCGCTGGCCAGCACCTCACCCGTGCGCAGGTTGCAGAGGTGGCCGGCAATGGTCGTGGTACCCACATCGACCGCCAGTCCGTAGATTTCGTCGTGGAATCCGGGCGCGACCCGCACCACTTCCCGGTTGTGAAACACCGTAACCGTGACGCAACGATTCGACGCGGCCAGCGCGGGCTGAAGCGTCTGCAGCACGCGCCAATCGATCGCCAGATCGGTCAGGCCGTGCACGCTGAAAAGCTGTTCGCGCAGGCGTTCCCAGTCACCGCGATGGTCGCGCAGCTCCGCAGGCGGCAGCTCCACATAATAGAGTCGCATGGGTGCATCCACGTTGATTGCGCGATCGACGCCGGCCGCCTTGCGCACCACCTGCTTGCGCGTCTGGCTTTCTTCCGGCACGCGGATGACCACATCCCCCGTCACCTGGCAGGCGCAACTCAAGCGCATGCCAGGTTCAAAACCCCGCGCCTGAGCATACTCGAGTTCCCGCTCCCCGGGCGGGGTGAGGCTTGCTGCCGATGAAACGATGCCAAACTTCGAGAATTCACCGGTTTCAACCTGTACTTTGCACTTGCCACAGGTCTGGTGACCGCCGCAAATGGACTCGATCTCTACGCCCAAAGCGCGGGCGGCATCGAGCAAGATGGTTCCAGGCTGTACGTCGCCTTGTCGGCCATTGGGCTGGAAAACGACCCGTACCGGCTCCAGGTCGGACGCCGGCGAATGTTGCCCGTCCGCTGACTGCTGATCAAACGACATGATTCACGCAAATTCGCTCGCTATGGATGAACGGTAAATTATGGGCGCTATGCTGCGCAGGTCTCTTCCGCAAAGCGTCTATCGCCCGTGTCCGCCGCATCCTTCGATGCGGCGCTCCACGATTTCCGGCCATTGTATCACTGACGAGCTACCGTTACAATGATAGGAGATCGATTCCCAAATTAGCAATATTCAGCACCAAAAGGTTTGTACCATGAAACCAGCGACTCGCCGGATTGCCGAGGGCATCCTCTTCACCGATCAATATCAACTCACCATGGCCCAACTTTACTTCCGATCTGGTGTCCACGAAATGGAAGTTCAGTTCGATCATTTTTTCCGCCGCTACCCCGATTACGGCAGTCACCAGGCGGGCTACTGCGTCAATGCCGGGCTGGAAACCATGCTTGACTGGTTTCAGGAGGCCCGTTTCGGCGAAGAGGAGCTCGACTATCTGCGCAGCCAACGCAATGCCTCGGGCGCGCGCATCTTTCATGATGACTTTCTGGAGTGGCTCGGAAAGCATGGCGACTTCAGTGGGCTATCCATCAGCGCCATTCCCGAAGGGCGGGTCGTCCATCCCAACACGCCCTTGACCGTCGTCCGCGGCCCATTAGCAATGGCTCAAATCGTGGAGACGGGGTTGCTGAACTACATGAACCATCAAACCCTCATCGCCACCAAAGCCGCCCGCATGTTGGAGGCCAGCCGCAACGGCCCGGTCTTGGAATTCGGGCTGCGCCGGGCCCAGGGCCGCGGCGCGCTGGAAGGCGCGCGGGCAGCCATCATCGGCGGCGCCTACGGCAGCTCCAACGTGGGGGCCTCCTATGCCATCGGCACGACGCCCATGGGTACCCACGCGCACAGCATGGTGCAGATGTTCATGGCGCTGGGCATGGGGGAACTGGCAGCCTTCGAAGCCTACGCCGAGCTCTATCCCGACAATTGTCTGCTCCTGGTAGACACCATCGACACGCTGGAAAGCGGTGTGCCCAATGCCATCAAAGTCTTCGAAAAGCTCCAGGCGCAAGGGCACAAGCCGGTGGGAATTCGTCTTGATTCGGGCGATCAGGCGTATCTGGCGATTCAGGCCGCCAAGCTTCTGGACGAAGCGGGCTTCCCGGAGACCTCCATCGTGGTCTCCAGCGACCTGGATGAGTTGGTCATCTGGCAGATCAACACGCAGATTCTCCACGAAGCGCCCCGTTACGGGCTCGACCCTCAGCAGGTAATCAAGCGGCTCGTCTATGGTGTCGGCACGCGCTTGATTACCTCGTGGGGCGAGCCGGCGCTGGGCGGCGTCTACAAGCTGGTAGCCATCAACGACAAAGGAGATTGGACGTCGGCCATCAAGATTTCGGAGACGCCGGCCAAGACGCCGAATCCGGGCCTCAAGGGGCTGTGGCGGCTCTATGACGGACGGGGATACGCAACAGCTGACGTACTCAGCCTGGCTGACGAAGAGCTGCGCGAGGCAAAGGCCATGATCCTGCGCCATCCCATGGATCACACGAAATACCGGGCGCTGGCCAACCACGACATTTCCGAGGTTGAGCCGCTCCATGCGGAAATCGTGCGGCAAGGCGAGTTGGTTTACGATCTGCCGCCGTTGGCAGAGATTTGCGAACAGCGACGGGCCGATGTGCGCCGCCTGGATCCGGGCGTGCGGCGGTTAGTCAATCCCCACATCTACCATGTATCTCTGACCCAGGACTTGTGGGATATGAAGCAGCAGCTTATCGAGGCTGCGCAGAAGCAGGCATAGAGTAGACGCCCACCGTCCAGTGAGCACGCCTTTGTGCGAACGGGGCGTGCGCCCGCGGACGCACAAACACGCCCGGCTCCCGCTTTCGCAATATTGGCGGACATGCGCCGTCCGCACGAGGGCGTGCGGACTGGACGAGGGGGGGAGAGACGGACTAATCTTCGGCCCAGGATTCGACCACAAGTCGGAAGATATCCGACTCGGTGATGATTCCAACTAGATTGCCGCCGCTGATGACCGGCAGACCGCTCACCTGCTCATCCAGCATGCGCTCCGCTGCGTCTTGAATCGTGTCCTCCGGATCGACCGTCACCGGGCTCCAGGACATAACGCTGCGGACCTTGCGCGCCGAGAGCAGCAGCTTCGTTTCCACATCGGCGTCGGCCAGCAGGCTGGGAATCGTGCCGAGAATGTCACTCAGCGTCACAATGCCGACCAGTTCATCC
>CAYZLP010000437.1:0-4881 GCA_964478635.1 uncultured Caldilineaceae bacterium | reverse complement strand
TTGGCGCCCAGATAGACAACGCCGAAGCCGCGCCTGCGCAGGAGCAGCGAGAGCAAGAGTGGGATAAAGGTATGTTCTTCTTCCGCCGGACAACCGACCAGGATGCGTTCATTGCGCAGCGGGGCGGGCATTCCCGCCAGCAGCGCTTCCAGGCGTCGCAGGGCCAGGGCCGAAGCAAAATGCTCTTGCTGCACCGTGATGCGTCCCTGCTGCCAGCCCTCGCCGATGGCCGACAAACCTTTTTGCAGGACTTGCAGACAGACAGTCTCCAGGGGGAAGAGCGCAAAAGCTTGGCTCAAGATGTGCTCGGCCCGCTGCTCATCGAACTTCAAGCAGGCGTCCACCCACGTACGCCGGAAATCATCCACCTGGTTGGGATAATTCCCGCTGCCCGCCGGCCGCACATCAACGGGATCAATAACCGGCGCCTTGACTTCAACCGGCTGGCCACCCAGCGGATCTTGCATCTCTTTTTCCAGCTGGTGCCAGAGATCGACGGCGCGGCCGATGCTCAATCCCTCTTGTTGGCGATCCATCAACCATTTCAGAATTTCAATGTCGCGTTGGGAATAGAGTCGATGACCGCTGTCGGTGCGCTCAGGTTCGGGAAGGCCGTAGCGCCGCTCCCACGCGCGCAAAGTATCGGGCTTGAGTCCGGTCTCCCGGACGACGGCCTTCAAGTTGAAAATTGGCGTTGTGTCGAGCGGATTCATAGTCACAAATTGGTCCTACCTGCCGGCATACCCGACCCAGTTGCTCTCTACCTGCAAGAGACGTTAGCGATGCCCCGAATTTAGCACGTCAAATCGTCTTTGTCAAGTATTTGTCCATACTTTTTCGAGACAATTTTGGGGCATAAGATTGACAAATGTATGAATACTACCTTGACAGATGGCGACCGGAAAGTTACACTCATGCCGGTCGTGCCCTTACAAATTGGTCTAGCAAATCTCCATTCATTATCTAACCTCGAAGAAACGCAGAAGGACTATTCACCTTATGCAGCTAGAAACCTATTATGCTTGGGAAGCGCCTTTGCTTTCACTCGCCCGGGAAGCATATCTTGCACAACCGAACGAACAGCAGCACTATTTTGAGCCCGAATTATTGGCGCGCGCATATGACTATTGTGAATCTCTAACGGCTGTTCACAGCCGCTCATTTCACCTGGCATCCGGCTTGCTGCCGCCGGAGAAGCGCCGCGCCGCACGGGCGCTCTATGCGTTTTGCCGGGTGAGTGACGATATCGTCGACAACAGTGATGGCGACCGCGCCCCGGAACTGCTCGCCTGGCGTGAGCGCACGGCCTCCGTCAATCCGCCCGAGGATGATTTGGTGGCAATTGCCTGGACTGATGCCCGGCTCTGCTACAGCGTGCCCCAGCGCTATGCCGAGCAATTGCTGGACGGCGTGGCGGCCGACCTGGTCAAGACCCGCTATGCCAACTTCGATGAGTTGGCCCAATACAGCTATGGCGTCGCCTCGACCGTTGGCTTGATGTCGATGCACATCATCGGCTACAGCAGCAACACGGCCATTCCCTATGCTATCAAGCTGGGGGTCGCGCTGCAGATTACGAATATATTGCGTGATGTAGCGGAAGACTGGACGCGGGGTAGACTTTACTTGCCCCTGGACGAGCTGGCTGAATTCGGGCTTTCCGAAGCTGATATTGAGGCCGGAGAAGTGACGCCCGCGTGGCAGGCCTTCATGCGCTTCCAGGTGGAGCGCAATCGAAGGCTCTATGCCGAGGCCATGCCCGGCATCGGCTACCTGCATCCGAGCGGCCGCTTTGCGATTCGGGCCGCGGCCGAACTCTATCAGGGCATCTTGGATGACATCGAACGCAGCGGCTACGACGTTTTCTCCCGCCGCGCCCATGTGACGAAGTGGGGCAAGCTGCGCCGCCTGCCCGGCATCTGGTGGCGGAGCCGGCTGGGCGCTGAGGCGTAAGCCTCTACTGGATTAGTATCGGACGGCGTAAATACCACGACGGAAATTCGGCACTCCTACCTACGTCTGGTAGAAACTGTATATTCATTTCCGTCGGGATTTACGAGATGACCCTCTCGCGGCGCAGCGCCGCGATATCCTCTTTGCTGTAGCCAAGCAATTCGTGCAAAACTGAATCCGTATGCTCCCCTAACAGGGGGGGCGGCCGGAAGATAGCGGCCGGCGTATCGCTCAGCTTGGGGACCGGACCGAGCTGAGCGATTTTTCCGGTCTGGGGGTGATCCACGTATTGCACCATCTCCCGGGCCACGGTCTGCGGGTCGCTGAGGGCGGTGGGAATGTCGTTGACGGGGCTGCACGGCACGCCGGCGGCGAGCAAGCGCTCCACCCACGCCTGGGTGGGTTCGCGGCAGAAGCGCTCGGCCAATGCGGGAACCAGCTGCGCACGATTGGCGACCCGCGCCGGGTTGGTGGCGAAACGCGGATCGTCGGCCCAGGCCTCTTCTTCCATGACCGAACAGAGGTTGCGGAACTGACCATCGTTACCAACGGCCAGCATAAGCCAGCCGTCCGCGGTGGCAAAGGCCTGATAGGGGACGATGGATGCATGGCCGTTGCCGTAGCGTGCGGGCGTTTGGCCGGAGACGAAGTACGCCGTCGCGACATTGGCCAGCCAACTCAGCTGGGTGTCGAAGAGCGCGATGTCGATGTATTGGCCTCGGCCCGAAGCGCCACGGTGGTAGAGGGCGCCGAGAATGGCAATGGCGGCATGCAGGCCGGTGGTGATGTCGGCAATGGCCACGCCGACTTTGTGAGGTTCGCCGTTGGGGCCCGGCGGCCCAGTGATGCTCATGATGCCGCCCAAGGCCTGGATGGCCGTGTCATAGCCGGGCCGGTTGCGGTAGGGACCGGTCTGGCCGTAACCGGTAATCGAGCAATAGATCAAGCGCGGATTAATTTCGTGTAGTGATAAATAGTCCATACCCAGCCTTGCAGCCGTGCCTACCCTGAAGTTCTCAATCACCACGTCTGCACGTTGGGCCAGCGCATACAGAATCTTTTTGCCTTCTGCGCTCTTTAAGTCGAGGGTGACGCTTTCCTTGTTGCGGTTGGCGCAGAAGAAATAGGCGCTTTCTCCATTTTCCGTGAAGGGCGGACCCCACCGGCGCGTATCGTCACCCGTTCCCGGCTGTTCCACCTTGATGACCCGGGCGCCTAGATCGCCCAGAACCATGCTCGCATAGGGTCCCGCCAAGACGCGAGAGAGGTCGAGGATGGTGACATCTTGCAGGGCGCCGGTACGATGGCAGTCCATAGACATTCCTTATTTCGCATTACAAAAGGAAGAATCCGCGCAGGTCTGCCTAGTCGGCGTCATCTGCGGTCTATTGCGGTCTAGTGCGGTCTATTCATCGGATGCGGAACCATAGACAGCGTTTTGCGGTTTCTTGAGATGGTACCACAGCTACCGAAAGGATACACACATGGGAGAATTACGCCGAAATCGCATCGCCGTTCTTGGCTTCCTCTTGGTTGCCGGATTGACGCTGGCCGGGTGTAGCGCGGCCGACGCCGACGAAGTTCCGCCCTCAGCCGCGGCCACCATCGCTGCACTGACCGCTGAAAATGAGCGCCTTCAGGAGGAGATCGTCGCGCTGCAGGCGGTCGTATCACCTGGCGCATCCGACAACGAGGGCGGCTTCCTGGGCCAAATGCTGGCAGCGGGGAGCGAGTCGACTGTCGCCCCCGCTGAAGGTGTCCCGGCTGAAGAAGCGCCCGCCGAGCCGACGGTTCCACCGGCCACGCAGCCACCGTCGCCGACGCCCTTGCCGCCACCGACGCCTCTGCCCACTTATGTTCCGACCGCGCTCACCGGTCAGCCGCCGGCCGACCGTTATCTTCCGGCAACCCGGTTCGCTACGGCCTGGCAGGCGGATCCGGAGCGGAGTCAGGCTGTCGGCTGGGCCCTTGAGCCGGAGGCAGCCAATGTTGCTGTAGTGACGCAGCCATTCGAGCGGGGCGTCATGATCTGGCGCAGCGATACCGAACAGATTTATGCGTTGTGGAATCAGGACGGGGTCCAGCAGTGGCGGGCGTTTGACGACACGTTTCAGGACGGTGAACCGGAGCGCGACCCGGCGCTGGCTGTGCCCAGCGGCTTCCGCCAGCCCGAGCGAGGTTTCGGCAAAGTCTGGCGCCAAAATCCAGAGTTGCGCAACGCCCTGGGTTGGGGGCTACTGCGCGAAGGCCAGGATCAGGCCCAAATTCAAGCATTCGAGCGTGGTTTGATGATCTCCCGGGGCGCCCAGGTCTACATGATTGGTCAGACGCCGGAAGGCGAGACTGTCTGGTATCAGGAGTAAGCGAACTCGTTGCCTGTGCCAACGCCGTGCCGCAGGCAACGCATGGCCTACGGCTGCCCAACTGGATGCAGACGGTAATCCGGCACGTTACCAAGGGACCGTATCTTCTGGCCGATTTCTTCGTGTGACTTACGAGCCGCACTGTTCGCCGGCACTGTCATCGTCCGTGCGGCACCCTGTCACACTCACCGCAGAAAGGAACTGCCACCATGCCACGCTTCAATCCCAGCCGTCGTCAAATGGCGCTCATCGCAATCTTCCTGGTCATGGTCGTCCTGACCGGCCTGGTCGTCACGGCGAACTACGCCACGGCCAACGGCGATCACTCGATCTTCTTGCCCATCATTCAACGTGCGGCCCCCGGCACCCTACCGCAATAGCCTACGCCTGACATCTGTCATGATGAGATCATGGCTTTGTATATGTCATTCTGAACGGGTCGGCCTGAAATCTTCGGATACGGCGACTGTCCAGTGAAGAATCTCAACGCAGTTGGAGAATGGATTCTTCACCGGACAGTCGTCGAGTCCTAATAGAGACGTCACTTGAACTTCGTACATTCCTC
>CAYZLP010000436.1:0-4888 GCA_964478635.1 uncultured Caldilineaceae bacterium | reverse complement strand
TTCCAACCGCACGGGCTCCATCTACCTCTGATGTTTCTGGAAGATCGTGCGGTTGAAAACCGCACCTACGATTACCGGAACGTTTTTTCAATCATCAACCAACCTCACCGCTATTTGCCGGGACAGCTGGCCGACCATCAACCCGTCGATTCCGTTCCCTCTTCCCGGAAGAGATAGCGCATTTCGCCGGCGTCATCGGGCGCATAGTGACCGTAAAACAGCGGGCCATCGCCCAGCGCCCGGGGAAGCACTGCATAGAGATCATCCACCAACGGCAGCTCCGCCAACCCATCCACGGGGAGCCATTCCGGCATGCCTTCCGGCGTAGCGTGGACAGCGCGCTCCTGGCTCTCACCGGTCAAGACAAACATCAGCACGCCGGGCCGGGGTCCTTGGGCATCGTGGCCCGTATCGATATGCACCACGCCCCGCAAGCGAAGCCGTACTGCGCGCAGGCCGGTCTCCTCGACCAATTCTCGCTCGGCCGCGGACAGAATATCTTCCTCCGTCTCCACGTGGCCGCCCAGGCCATTGTAGAGCCCGGCCCACAGTCGCTTGTCGGGCGCCCCCTTGAGCAGCAGCACATCCTGCCCGCCCGTCTCCGGGTTTAGACTCGTGACAAAGATCAACGTGCGCGGCACGGCGACATGCCGGCGCCGGTCGCGCGCTCGTGTCCCCTGATCCGTCGCTTGCATCAAAAAAAGCCTTTCGCTTGGCGCCTCGCGTCAATCCCGCACCATCTCCCACTTTTCCAGCGTCAGTTCATCCAGGTACGCCTCGTCCACAATCGCGCCGCTGCCGATGGCTGTAGGCACGGTGAGGGTGCTGTCTGCGGTATTGAGGGTGAAAGGATTGGTCACGATGTCCCGGGCGTAGTAGCGATCGTTGGCGCTGATGTCGCCGGGCAGGGTGAAGTTAGGCAGACTGGCCAGGGCGACGTTAAAGTAGCGACCAATGCCCGTTTCCAACATGCCGCCGTGCCAGACGGGCATGCCCACGGCCTGGGCCATGTCGTGGATGCGCACCGAATCGGCCAGACCGCCGATGCGGCCCGGCTTGATATTGATAATGTCACAAGCGTCCATTTCGATGGCCCAGCGCGCGTGTTCGGGGGAAACGATGCTTTCGTCCAGGCAGAGGGGGCTGGCCAGCATGGGCTTGAGCTTGGCGTGATCGAAAATGTCATCATGGGCCAGGGGCTGCTCGATCAGCAGGAGATCGAAGTCATTCAGCTCGGCCAGATGGGGGCCGTCTTCCAGGCGGTAGATGCTATTGGCATCGACCTGGAGCTTCAGATCGGGCCACGTTTCGCGTACGGCCCGGGTCGGTTCGATGTCCCAGCCCGGCTTGATCTTGAGCTTAATGCGCCCGTAGCCATCGGCCAAATAGGCATCGACGACCTGGAGCAGCGTGTCGATGTCGGACTGGATGCCCACGCTCACGCCCACCTCCACCCGGTCACGCGTGCCGCCAAGCATGGCAGCCAGGCTTTTCCCGGCCCGCTGACTAAACAGATCCCAGGTCGCGAACTCCAATCCTGCCTTTGCAAAATGATTGCCCCGGACCTTGGCCAGCGCCGGCGTCACGTCTTCGGGACCCGCCAGATCGGTCTCCAGCAGCATGGGCACCAGATACTGCTGTTGAATCAGAAAGACCGTATCGGTGCTCTCTTCGGAATAAAAGGGGTGGGTTCCCACCGGCGATTCGCCCCAGGCCACCAAGCCGTCAGCCTCAATCCGCACGATGACGGGATAACGCCCCAGCTCGCGCCAGCCGCTGGTCTCAAAGGGCGATACATAGGGCAAATGAATCTTCCGAAGTTCGACGCGATCGATACGCATGAGAGGCTCCTGGTGAAAAAGGTGAATGTGTGGTGGTGAGATTATGAAGGTTCTATCCATACTCCTGCACAAGCACATAGTGCCACCCCCCTTCGGGGATGTTGATGCAATCAACCATGGTGTAGCCGGCCGCGAAGGCATCCTCCAGCCAGGTCCGTAGGGCGAGGCGCCAGGCCAGGGAAAGCGCGCCATCTGTCAGGCGGATGGCGCCGATGTCATAGGGAATGGGCAACGCCAGGGGTGCGCCGTCCAAGCGCAGCGCAATATCCTGGGGAGCGGTGAAGTCACCCTGCTGCGCGGTGGGCACGATCTGAAAGTCCTCCAACGACCAGGCCGGCCGGGGACCGCGATCGGCAATGCCGGCCACGACGTGTGGGCTGTTGAGCCGCCAATCCACCTGACAGCGATCGCTGGGAACGCCCCGGTTCAGGGCATCCTGCATCTCGCCATAGACATTGCGGAAATAGGTGTTGCAGGTTGCGCCCAGGCGGTGAAGGTTGAAGATGCCGTTGGTGCGATAGAGGGGATCGTAGGTCCAGGTGATCCAGTCGGTGAGCCCCTGGGCCAGAACGGCCTCGCGCTGGGCAAGCTTCAGGCCCAGGCCAATGCGCTGCCCCTGCCACGCCGGGAGTACGCCCACGATGTGGCTGCACACCTTGAGACGCGGCTCGCTGTCGGGCGCGGGCGTCCCGACGCCGAGCCACCAGAAGGCTGCGCCCACCATGCCGCCGGTTGCGGACGGGCCGTCATCGGCATAGGCCCCCAGCAGCATCCCGCCATTCTTGAGCGTGGTGATGAGTACATGGCTGGGCACGACTTCGAGTTCGGGGCTGGCCCAGATCCGGCGCTCCAGTTCCTGGAAATGCTCGCAGCCTGCGATATCGGTGATCGGACGAATGGTGATGGCGGACATAGGCTACCCAAAGAGCTTGGTGATTTCGTCGACGGGAAAGCGGGGGAAGGGACAAGCGACGCCGCCGGCACGGGCCTGCAGCCCGGCCTCGGCCGGCGTGAGGCGTCCGATGACGCTGACCGGTTGGCCCAACTCGGCCCAGACTTGCTGCAAGGCGGGTAAATCCGCCGGTGCAGCCGTGGCCAGTAAGGCGCCGGAGGCAATCGTGCCGAATGGATCCAGGCCGAAGAACGAGCAAAGACGCCGGGCCAGCGTGGGCACCAGAATCGCGTCGAGATCGATCTCGATCCCGACGTTCCCGGCCAGGGCCAATTCCAACAGCCCGGTGGCAATCCCCCCTTCGGTGGGATCGTGCATGGCGTGGACCATTCCCGTGCGGGCCGCGGCATGGGCCGAGGGCAGCACGCTGATACCCGGGTTGTAGAGATAGTTGGCGGCTTCATCCAGCTCGGCCTCATCCCACCCGGCGGCCAGCAATTCGGCCGACTTCTCCCGGGCGATGATGCTGGCGCCCTCGATGGGCACGGAACCGACGAGCACGACGGCGTCGCCCACCCGGCCGCCGCCGCTGTGGACGAAGCGATCGCGCAGCACTTCTCCCAGCATGGTGCCGGCCACGACGGGCTGGGTCACCGTATGGGTGATCTCGCTATGGCCACCGGCGATGACCACGCCCAGTTCCCGGCAGGCCTGGCCGATCTGGGCAAAAACCCGTTCGGCCAGCGCCTGATCGCTCGTCTCGGCCGGCAGCAGCACAGTCGGCAGGTAGAAGCGCGGCGTCGCGCCGATGACGGCCAGGTCATTGGCGCAGATGTTGACCGCATAATAGCCGATCTCGTCGGTGGCAAAGGTGATGGGATCGCTCTTGGCAACGAGCAAACGCTCATCACCTGCGGCAAAGTCGATGACGGCCGCGTCCTCACCCACCGTTGGCCCGAGAATCAGCGTTGGATCATCGGTTGGCAGCGTCTCCAGCAGGGCGCCCAACAGTGTGGGCGGCAGCTTCCCGGCCGCCAGCGGGCCGGGGCGCAACTGTTCCAGGTCAAGAATCGTCTGAGCGCACATGGATATGCATTGTACCGGAGAGAGGGGGAGGGGACAAGGAGTGCAGCACTGCAATTTCAGTAGTTCACGATTTGGCGAAGGACGAGATTCCTCGCTACCATTTCGCCGGAGTGAAGATGCCTGCGTAGATCCGCTCGGAATGACAAATCGTGAACGACTGAATTTGAAAATCCTCCACACGCCAGGCCTGGGGCAGGCCGGGTTGATTTCACAAGACCATAAGGGGACGTCCATCCACAGGAGGCTGCAGTGCGTGGATCGAATTGACTTCAGGCGTATAATGGTCGGGCAACGATTCAAGCCAGACCAGAAGAGAAGGGGGTTCCACCATGTTGAGCAGTGCAATGGAGGGGTTGAGGAACCAGCGTGTGCTCGTGACGGGCGCGTCGAGCGGGATTGGCGCAGGCATTGCCCGGGCCTTCGGCGCGTGCGGCGCCCGGGTCATGATCCATTACCGCAGCGCCGCAGCAGGCGCAGCCCAGACCGCCGCGGATGTCAACGCCCAGGGGGGTGAAGCCATGACGGTCCAGGCCGATCTGCGGGACGAAGCCGCCATTGAGCAACTATTCGACCGGGTCGACACGGCATGGAACGGGCTGGACATCCTGGTCAACAACGCCGGGATCGTCCACAAGGGGCGCGCGCTGGAGACCACGGCCGGGGAGTGGGACGATACGCTGAACATCAATCTCCGGGCACCGTTCCTCTTGAGCCGGCAGGCCGCCCGGCGCATGATCGAAGCGGGAGAGGGCGGGAACATCGTCAACATCACCAGCATCGCCGGCACGCGCAGCGCCGAATCCATGGCCGCCTATGCCGCCTCGAAGGCCGCGCTTGATGCGGTCACCCGAATTCTGGCCCTGGAATGGGCGCCGGCCGGCATTCGCGTCAACGCGGTGGCGCCGGGCGTCGTACCGGTCGAGCGCCAGCAGGAGCGGCTCTACGCGGCGACCGAGATGTGGATGCAGCACATTCCTCTGGGGCGTTTTGGGGAACCGGTCGACGTTGCCGCGCTGGTCCTCTTCCTCTGCAGCGACGCCGCCTCCTGGATCACGGGCCAGACCTACAT